>JBCCIH010000095.1 GCA_039028315.1 Thermodesulfobacteriota bacterium
CTCAAATTGAGGTTTAATAAAATCTATTACTGCAGAATTATTCGATGCCTTAATCTGCTCTGGGGTTCCAACCTCTAAAATACGGCCTTCGCTAAGAATAGCTATTCTATCTGCAACATAAAATGCGAGTTCAATATCGTGTGTAACAACTATTTGGGTTATCTGGACCTGATTCTTTAAATCGCAGATAAGATCACCCATGGTGCGGGTCATCATTGGGTCAAGACCTGCAGTAGGTTCATCGAACAGTATAAGATCTGGGTTCATTACAAGCGCTCTAGCGGCAGCTACTCTTCTTTTCATTCCGCCTGAAATCATTGAAGGCATAATATCTTCTTTCCCCGAAAGGCCTACTATTTCAAGCGCGCTTGATACTACTTCTTTTATCTTTGCTTCATCTTTAAAAACCTTATGCTCTTTTAGATAAAGCGCAACATTTTCTGATACCGTTAGTGAATTAAACAAAGCGGAAGACTGAAAAACCATAGCTATCACATGTTTGCTTTTAAAATCCGGATTATTTATATCCTGACCAGCAACATATATATGGCCTGAATCAGGGCACTCAAGTCCAACAATGTGTCGCATAAGAACGCTTTTGCCAGATCCGCTTTTCCCTAAAATTACCACTGTCTCGCCAGGTTCAATGTTAAGGTCTACACCCCTTAAAACATGATTTGAACCAAAAGATCTATTTAAATTATCAATCTTAAGCCCAACAGCCGCGCACTTTAAATAATCAAGCAAAACACTGCCGGAGCATCCGTTTTCATTGCCGGTAACAGTGTTAAGTAGATTTCCATTTATTTTTACTTCTTCTATTTTATGTTCCATCTATACCTTAATTTTAATCTAAATTGAGGAATAACAAAATCCTTGTAATGTAATAATCAGATATTAAAACTAGGACAAATGACAGCACAACGGCTTTAGTAACCGAATTTCCTATTTCCCTTGGCCCACCTCTTGTTGTAAGTCCCACATAACAGCACACAATTGAGATGATAACACCAAAGAACATGGCCTTGATCAGACCATTTAACACTGCCACAAAATCGACTAGTTCTGATAAGTTTCTATAATAAACATCTAAGGATAACTGTATTTCAGGATTTACTAATGCAACAATAGCACCACCAAACCAACCTATGACATCCATGAATATAACCAAGATAGGAAGAGCTATAACTGTGGCAATAAACCTGGGCATTACTAGAAATCTGACTGGGTTTATATCCATTGTTTTAAGTGCATCAATCTCTTCATAAACACTCATTGAAGCAAGCTCAGCAGTCATGGCAGAGCCTACCCTTCCGGCTATTAAAATTGACGCCATGATTGGTCCAATTTCTTTTACCATTGAGAGCCCGACAAGACCACCCACATTTTCTTCAAGGCCGAACTGTGCAAGCGTGGGACCAGCCTGCAGCGCCAACACTCCTCCAGAAAACAATGCAATTAAAGCTCCGACAGGAAGAGTCTGATTTCCGATGATATAAAGCTGGTCAAAAACCTTTTCGCTATTTGCAAATGCTGATTTACACCAATACAGCGTTTCCATAAAGAGTCCGAGCAGACCACCAGTTACTCTGAAAAATCCCATTACGCTGTTCACAGATTAAGCCCCTTTGTCCTTATTGTCTTCGTCATCTTCTCCACCAGAAATTTTAACAGGTATAAAGAGAAATTTTAGTATTTTTTTGTTAGTTTCTTTATCCTTTTTGTA
The DNA here is from genome assembly GCA_039028315.1 of Thermodesulfobacteriota bacterium. NCBI lineage: Bacteria > Pseudomonadati > Thermodesulfobacteriota > Thermodesulfobacteriota bacterium. The sequence continues at coordinate 1,727 of JBCCIH010000095.1, forward strand.
ACCAAAAAGTCCACCCAAAATATAGAATTTGCCTTTCTCATCAGTATTCTCATAGGATATCACAGGAATAATTGGACGGAGCTCAACCTTCACTCCTTTTTTTGTGCTCTCAGTTCTAAATGTATTCCAAAGAAATGAGGAGACTTCATTTCCTTCTTCATCTCTATCCCATCTAAATATTGTCCAAAGAGGCGCCCAATTTCTTTCTCTTGGAGCATTGTCCTGTAAAAAAGTCTCTAGAGGCGAGATGAAATTAAAATACGACTTTCCATCGGTTGTTCTGCGGTAGGTAAATAGCGGCCATACGTTAATTGCCCTTGAGTCTCTGCCGCGCTCAGTTCTAGGTATGTTCTGAACATCTTTGTATAGAAAAAACATGAATGCTCTTCTTTTAATTTCGTAATCATCTAGTTTATGACTTCTCCAGCTATATACAGGCCAAACCGCATACCCGGCTTCAAAATCTTCCTCTTTTTTAACTGAGAACAATGGGAATATTCTATTTGTATTAACACTTCCTCTTGAAAACGTAACCAAAGGCCAGGGCATATCCCATCTTCTAAAATCCTTATTAGTATTTTCTATATATGTAAAAAATGGCCATCCGTATGTTCTTTGTTTTCTACCGGGCATATCCAGGCCATAGTAAAATGGAAGAACTGCAAGAGACTTGATTCTTGCGCCGTAGAATTCTTTTTCCCTTTTCATATATATTGGCCAAAGAGCAAACTGATCGTATACAGAGTTATCTTCGGCAGTCTTTATTCCATAAACAGGCCATAGTCTCCCGCCCTCAACTCCATTTCCAGAGTAGGCTCCAATAAATGGCCAGAGCAGATTACTATTAGTCACGCCGTTGTTTTTGGTTTGAAGAAATAACGGGAATAAAAAGAAGTTTATCTCGTCTTTTCCAAATTTATGTTTCATATTGCCAAAGAGCGGAAAGAATGCAAAAAAACTTCTATCCGGATTCTCTGCCTTTCGGCCGTATAAAATTGGAAATAGTGTAAATTCTTTTTCTCTAAAACCACTGTCTTCTAGTGTGGACTTATAGTAGAAGATATACATCAGAACCTGCATCTTAGTGTCATCTTTAAAAGTGCGGTAGGTAAAAAGAGGATAAACTACGTCTAATGAGCCTCTGTCTTTTCTATAATCTTTGTGGTTATAGAACAGTGGCCGAAACCCATAACCTTCTTCATTACCCTCTTTGTCATAAGAAATTAATGGCCCAAGAGCATCTATCTTTTTTTTCCCGGTTTCCTCATCCGTTTCCATATAAAAAAGTGGGCCTAAATTAATAGTTTCTGCTGAGGTATTAAAAGCAACAGAAAACAAAAGTATTAAAATTATGAAAGGATTGGGAACATTGACCCAGGGGAATTTCATTTCATTAAATGTAACCTAAATCGCTCTAATATCTATGAAAAATTTATATATTCGAAAAATATATTAAATATAGACTCGAGGCACTCTTTTTCCGGTATGAGACAAGATCTCATAAGATATGGTTCCTGCAAGCTGAGCTAGGTCAATCACGGAAATATGCTCATCTCCGAACAAAACGACCTCGTCGCCAATATTCACATTTTCTATCCCAGTTGCATCAACCATTACAAAGTCCATACAGACGTCTCCCACAACCGGAGCAAGTATTCCGTTTATTGAAACCTTGCCTTTGCTCGAGAGATTTCGGGTATAACCATCAGCATAACCCACAGGTATTGTAGCTATAACAGAGGGCTTATCTGTCGTAAATTTACCGCCGTAGCTAACTGCCGTCCCGCTAGGCACTCTACTTAAATGGATTATTTGAGATTTAAGTTTCATAACAGGCCTAAGATCCATACCTGAGTAATTACCTGAACCATAGAGCATTATTCCTGGTCTTACCAAGTTAAATAAACTCTCCGGGTATTTCTGAATAGCGGCTGAGTTTGCTGCATGTATGAATTCAGGGTCAAAGTCTTTTTGTTTTATAAGCTCAACAAGTTGATTTAATGCATTGATCTGATTATAGGTGTTTTCATCAGCGTCTGTAAAAGCGGTTGATAAGTGAGTCAAAGCTCCTGTCATGCGGATATTTCCCAACTTAGACAAATCATCTAAAAATTGCTCGCCATCCTCAGGTCTTACGCCGAGCCTTGTCATTCCTGTATCGAACTTAATATGGTATTCAGCTTTTTTATTTGCTTTAGATGACGCCTGGTCAAGTGCCCTTGCAACTTCTATGGAAAATACAAAAGGGGTAAGTTCATACTCGAGCACCTCAGCAGCTTCTTGCGCCCTTATGCCGCCTAGAAGCAATATAGGAACCTCTATGCCGTAGTCCCTAAGTTCAAGGGCTTCATCAAGAGTAGCTACTCCCAGCATCTGTGTGCCGGCTTCGACAAGACTCTTGCCTACTTCTACAGCTCCATGCCCATAAGCATCCGCTTTTACCACTGAGAGTATAGATATATCTTTTCCCACAAGCTCTCTTACTTGAGAGAAATTATGCTTTAAATTATTAAGATTTATCTCTGCCCAGGTTCTTATCATATGAAATATTTATATAACCTTATATTACTAGGGGGGTCAATTAATATTAATCTGGCAGGTATTTACAGCTATGCAGAGAGTTTGTTTTTATGGTCCCACTGACGCTTGCTTAGGTCATCATCACTTATTTTCTTATCAGCAGCCTGGTTAAAAATTTCTACATTCTTCTCGTAGTCTTTTGAACGGAACTTATTTAAATACTCTACAAAATGTGCTGAGTCCAGATAATAGAGAAGCTGTGCTACATCAGTTTTAATTCCTGGTTTGTTTAGCCTCTTCCATCCCTCGTCCATGATAAAATCAAACTCAGGAGAAACTTTTCCTCTGTATTTTCTAAGCCGCCACTTAACAATTGTTTTCTCAATAAAGCCTGAGCTCTGTTTTCTGTATTTTTCCCAATATTTCTCAAGCCTATTCAGCGCTCTCTCTGAAGCATATGCCTGCTCGAACAGATAACAGTAACCGTCCATAAGCTGCTCGCGGGTCATGTTCTTAGGCTCAAAAACAACGTGGCGTGTGTCGTATAAACCCCAGTCAAAGTGGTCCATACGACCATCATTTTTGAAATCATCATGGAGTTTGGTGCCCGGCATAGGAGTTAAGATACTGAAGAAAGGATATAAAATATTGTTCTCATCTATAAAGTCCAGAATATCATCAAAAACGTTTAGAGTATCGGTATCAAAGCCTACTATAAAGTTCCCTACAACAGACATGCCTCGCGAATGTATGCGCTCCATTGCATCTTGGTACTTCACACAAAAGTTCACGCGTTTATCCATATCCAACAGAGTTGCCTCATTGATAGATTCAATTCCAATAATAAGAGTAGTACATCCAGCCTCTACGAATAGATCAAGCAACCCTGCCCTATTTGTAACGTTTAGTGTAGTCTCCGCAGACCAGCTTGGAATCTCACCCCTTTTTCTAAGAGGAATCATCTCTTTTAATAGCTGTTCAGTGTACTGAGGACGAGATAAAAAATTATCATCTACAAAGTAGATAGTTTTAACCCTGTCCATAAATCCTGTTTTAGGAAATGCTCTTATTTCTTCAAGTATCTTGTTTGGTGGTTTGAATCTAAACGTACTTCCCGAAATATCAGGCACACTGCAAAAACGGCAAGTAAATGGACAGCCCCTTGTGCTTTGGACCTGATGGAAAAGAAACTTACCATAATCAATTTTATCCCACGCAGGCACTGGTATAGAGTCCATTTCAGGAAAACCCTGAGCATCAGTGATTGTTGGAGCCTCACCTTTTTCAAACTGCTCTAAAAACTTTGGCCAGGTCTGCTCAGCTTCCCCTATAACGACATAATCAACGTGCTCTAGAGCTTCGTTAGGCCTAAGAGAGGCATGAATTCCACCTAATACAACTTTCTTTCCTCTTCTTCTAAATTCATCCGCAACTTGATATGCTCTTGCAACAGCAGAGGTTTTTGCAGAGAGTGCAATAAGATCAGCGTCTGTGTCAAAATCTATGGGAGAGATATATTCATCATGAACCTCAACTTCAAATCTATCTGGAGTGCAGGCTGCCACTGTGAGTAAGCCCAAATCTAAAAGCGAGCGTTTTAGTCCTAAAAACTCATTCATAAAATCCATCTCATAGAGTTCACGGTCTGATGGATCACAATTTTTTCTTGTGGCCACAAATAGTATCTTCAATTTATTGCAGCCTCCTTTGATTCATAATTGTTCTGATCCCATGGAAACTGAACATAATCTCCTGGTTTAGGAACAGAAAACCAATCCGGGAATTTTGAATTTGGAACTTTATTAATCCTGACCAGCCACCGAAACCACCAAGCCCCCACATTTAGCTGTTCGTGATGGGTCAGTACTGCTTGTTTTGCTCTAAACCTGCTAGCAAGTAGCACTGCTTCCTCTGGAGTCATAACAAATCTAAACCCCAAAATACTTGAGTACTCGCCGGGTAGTATTACAAACGGGACAGGCTCTTGGTCAGCCATTTGTTCAATCTCTTTGGTAACCATTGAATCTCCGCCAAAGAAAAATGAATTATCTTTACTTTTTACACGGTAACATAATTCTGGAACATTATGTTTTCCCTTAACAACATCAATGATGACCCCTCTTACCTCAATACTATCTTCAGGCTTTGCTCTGTAAAGCTCACTGAAATTCATCTTCTCTACAGCGTCTGCGACTTTTCCTTCTGGTGCAACGACAAATGCAGCTTTATCTAAACGAGAGAGCGCTTCAGGATCAAAATGATCATCATGCTCATGGCTTATTAGTACAATATCAGGATCAATGGGAAGCGGTATCGGAGGGATGCTATGTATGAGCATGTGCTCAGCTGGTTCTGCGAGCCAGGGGTCGGTTAATATTTTAACCCCGTCAAAAACAATCCAGTGTGTTGAGTTGCCAATATGATGCAGGCCCTCTCTATGTGGGTTATCAAGTCCGTGCTCTTGTTCTTGGACTATGTATTTCATTGTCTTCCCTAACTACTTAACCAGAGAGCTCTTTTAACTCAGGAACCACTGTATTTTTTTGAAGCTCAAGCTCTGGCTTTTTAAATGTTGAGCCATGATCTCTTAGGTAATTCTCAACTTTTGTATACTCAGTAGAAAAACGTATAAAATTTCTAATTAATCTAAGACTCACGCCATCAGTCTTAGCTGAATAATATATCGTATCAAGTGTCGGTTTTTCCCAAAGCTTAGGAAGAATTTTAGCCCTTAGCTTCCAAAGTCCAACGTACTGCTCATAAAATTCTTCAAGCGGGAGCTGTGTCTCCATAACCGCATGAGCCAAGTCATAAAGGGAAAAATCCAAAGTTGTAATCTCAGAGCGCCTCTTTTTCCAAAGATCGGTTCCAGGAAGTGGAGTAGCAATACAGAAAGTAAGGAAGCCTAAATTTGAGCTCTCTATGTAATCAGCTACTTCTTTAAATTCATCTTTAGTAAATTTGGGGTCAATCATCATATTGCCAGCTAGGTTAATTCCCCTTTCACTTAGTACCTTTGCTGCCCCTTCGTTAAGGTCAAGATTAGATGACTTTCTAATTAGTCTTAGACGTTTGTTTGAATGGCCGTCAATTCCAAGAAACACTGTGTTCAGTCCTGCCTTTGTCCAGATATCAATCATATCTGGGTTGTTCGCAATAACATCCGCTCTGGATTGAACAGTGAAGCTCTTTTGAAGATTTGCAGCAGCTATTGCTTCGCCCAATTCTCTCATATAGTCGGCGTCAAAAAAGAAATGATCATCCGCAACAAAAATTCTTCTCTCAGGAATACGGGCTATCTCTTCAACTGCTTTGTCAACCGAGCGTGAACGTACATCACCCTCAGCAAACTGCCAAATAGAACAGAAGTTGCATCTGTATTTGCACCCTCTAGTCAATTCAAATAGTCCTACTTTATAGCTTAGTGCCATATAATATTTGCTTCTGTCTATACCTGGAAGGTGTCTATTAGGCGCCAAGGTCTTATCAAGATTGTCAGCAGGTGCTCGCTTTTTAGTTGTATATTGTATTCCGTCTCTATTTATTATAAGTCCGGGTACTTCAAAAAGATTACTTCCTTTCTCAATAGCCTTGCAAAGCTCCGGCATTGTAACCTCGCCGTCTCCTTTGACTATAAAATCAATATGAATGGAATTGAAGAACTGTGAAGCTATTGTAGCTGGCTGACCACCTACAGCAATTGGGCAGGCAGGCAGAACTTTCTTAACTCTGGAAGCTATATCCCAAGTGGCATTGATGTGGCTCGTATATAAACAGGAGATACCGACAAAGTCAGGCTTATAGCGGGATAGAAAACTTTCTAGATCGGGTTCAAATCTGAGATCGAGTATATAAACATCATGGTCTTCTTGTAGATAAGTACCAATGATCTCAAGACCTATAGGTTCGATTTGGAGTATATTCTGAAGACCACTCCACCCTACATTGTAGGGATTAATAAGTACTATCTTCATATTTTATCTACCTTAAGCCATCCTCAGCCTTAATTTTAAGAATAATGATATTTTCTTATTGTCAAGATGAATTTAGTCTCATAATGCAGAGATTAACATTTTATTAATATTTAGAATGCTTGTTGACAGGAATACGCAAATATTCTAAGCTCGGATCATTTAGAGAAGACAAAACGGAGGCAATGTATTGTGATAAAACAAATATTTAGAACATCTTCTTTGGTTATTTTAGTAATTGCAATCTCGTTTTCATTATCTACATATTTATTGGCGGGTGATGGGTCAGGATGTGAGCAAACATATCCAAAAGTTACTTTGGAAACATCTGTCGAAAACAATTTCAACTTTGAAAAAACTAGTAATGTAGTCCTTCTTGAGGGAACTTGCTCTCAGCTAAAATCAGGTGCATGCGGCACAGGCACTTGCGAGAAAGGCTGGAAATGTATGGACACTGGCATACAATGTTTATGCTCCCCGCCTCAGTAATCCCTATGACGCTTGACCAGCAATCTGCTGGATCTGAAGAATAACAAACTCTGCTGGATTTAGAGGGGCAAATCCTACTTCTATATTTACA
>JBCCIH010000096.1 GCA_039028315.1 Thermodesulfobacteriota bacterium
CAAGAGGCTAGAAATCGACGGGAGCAGAAAAAATTACTTGTCTTTAGTCCTTCATGAAGGAGTCCTCCTTGCGGCCTCAGCGCTCTTTGTTGCGGGAATGGGATTTGTAACAGTAATCAGCTTTGTCCCGGTTTTTGCTGGCCGTATAAATGTAGAGCAGTATGAAATATTTTTCATAGCCTACACTTTCTCCGTTATTGCAATAAGAGTTTTTGGAGGATGGATACCCGATACTTACGGAAAGAGAAGATCTGCTATCCCAGCTTTCTTTGTATATGCGGCAAGTATAATTCTGCTCGGTATTGCAGATGAGTGGATAGAACTACTTATATCTGGGGTTTTGTTTGGCTTAGGGCACGGTCTATTTTATCCGGCAATTTATGCACTTGTTATTGATTTATCCTCTGAGGCGGAAAGAGGAAAAGCTATATCAATCTGCAGTGTTTCTTTTACATTCGGGGGTATGATCGGAGTTTTAATCTATGGCTTTGTGGCGGAATATTGGGGATTCGAAGAGATGTTTATAATATTGGGCATAATGTCAGCAATCGGATTTTTGATTTTTTCATTGTTTGGCAAAGACCCATCATCCCAAGTAGATAGTAATAAATAGATATTTCAAAACTCTTATTTCCAAGTACTCTATAGCGAAGTTTACGGAGAATGATATGTCTGAAGACAAGAACTTAAACCACAAATTCCCGCACGTTCCCATATGGGAGCTTATGAATATTAAAGTAGTAGAGATGGGAGAGGGCACGGCCACTTTGACTATGCCGTTTGATAGCGACCTTACTAATCCCTACGGCATGATGCACGGCAGCGCCGCTTATGCACTCGCAGACTCAGCTGTAGCTGTAGCCATTTCAACCATAACTCAAAAAGGAAAGCAGTTCTTTACAATTGAAATGAAGGTTAACTATTTAGAGCCCGTAAGTGATGGAATACTTGAGGCTAAAGCTAAGGTTCTAAGGGAGGGGCGAATAGTTCCCGGAGAGGTTGATGTCTACAATGAAAATAAACTTGTAGCTAAGGCTTTAGCAACGTATATTATTGTGGACGAAAAAAAATAACTTGCGGACGATAAATTAAACCCCTAAGCCAAGATAAATAATTCAAATTATTCATATAAGATTAATTGTAGATTCTAATGTAGAAGGTTTATCTGAATTATGGAAAACGAACAGTTTGAGCAGAGAAAACAAAAACTAGACGAGCTAAAAGAATCGGGGATAAATCCATTCTCTAATGACTTTAAGCCCGATCATTTGGCAGCAGATCTTATCTCAAAATATGCCGACTCTTCTGAAGAGGATTTAGGTCAAGTTAGTGATGTATTTTCTTTGGCTGGCAGAGTGATGGCTATAAGAGATTTCGGTAAGAGCATGTTTTTTCATATCGCTGATAGATCCGGGAGAATCCAAGGCTATATAAAAAGAGATGTTGTAGGAGAAGATGAGCAAAAAGCATTTAAGAAGTTTGTAGACCTAGGGGATTTTGTCGGCATAAAAGGCAATTTGTTTAAAACCAGAACTGGTGAGCTAACTGTTAACGTTACAGAGTATAAATTTCTTACTAAAACTCTTCATCCGCTACCTGAAAAATGGCACGGTCTTAAAGATGTTGAGGTTAGATACCGCCAGCGTTATCTGGACTTAGTTTCTAACCCTGAAATAAAAGACATATTTCTAACTAGAAGTAAAATTATTGCTCTAATCAGAAAGTTCTTAGAAGAAAAAGATTTTGTAGAGGTTGAAACACCTATCTTGCACCCAATTGCGGGTGGGGCTGCAGCCAGGCCCTTTGAGACACATCACAATGCCCTTGATATGGATCTAGTGTTAAGAATCGCCCCTGAGCTATATTTAAAAAGACTGGTTGTAGGCGGAATAGACAGAGTTTTTGAGATAGGAAGGAATTTTAGAAATGAGGGCGTATCCACTCAGCACAACCCAGAGTTTACAATGATGGAGCTCTATCAGGCCTATGCTACATATGAAGATCTAATGGAAATGACAGAAGAGCTTATCTGTCATATTGCTATGGAAGTTAAGGGCTCTCTCAAATTTGAATACGGTGATATACAGATAGATCTTACGCGCCCGTGGAAGAGAATGGAAATAACACAGTCGCTCACAGATGAGTTGGGCGATGAAATACTATCTGATGATAAAAAGCTGTTTGATAAAGCTGACTCTATGGGAATTGACCATAAAGGCGTTAGGGGAAAAGCTATAACTGAAATGTTTGAGGCAATTTTTGAAGAGACACTGATAAATCCGACTTTTGTATACGGATTTCCGTTAGACGTTTCTCCATTAGCCAGAAAAAATGAAGAAAACCCCGAGCTCACTGACAGGTTTGAGCTTTATATCGTTGGCAGAGAAATAGCAAATGCATTCTCTGAGCTAAATGACCCGGTAGATCAAAAAGAAAGATTTGAAAAGCAAATTGAGTTGAAAAATAAAGGAGATGAAGAAGCGCACGAAATGGATCAGGATTATGTCACCGCACTAGAGCACGGTATGCCGCCAACTGCTGGTGAGGGAATAGGGATTGATCGTTTAGTTATGCTGTTTACAAATTCTCCTTCCATAAGGGAAGTGATTTTCTTTCCTCATCTTAGACCCTAATGAAATACGAATATTTTATAGGACTCAGATACCTAAGTTCCAGAAGAAAGCAGAAGTTTACTTCTATCATCGGAATCATATCCGTTCTGGGAGTTATTATAGGTGTAATGGCTCTAAATGTTGTACTAGCTGTAATGGGAGGCTTTGAAGAAGAACTTAGAGAGAAGATTCTCGGCGTGAGTTCTCACGTTGTGGTTCTAAGTTATAACGGCCCCATGAAGGAATACGACAAGATAAAGGAAGATGCTGTTGATTTCCCAGGAGTTATCGGCGCAAGCCCCTTCATATATGGACAGGGAATGATTTCAAGCGAGCGAAATGTATCGGGCTCTGTAATCAGAGGAATAGATCCTAGAACAGCAGGCGAAGTTACTAATATTGAACAGGCAATTGGTAACGGTATAGCTAGAAGAAACAAGACAGATGAGAGGCTGTCTGATGAAGAATTAAGAGAGCTCGGAAGGGGTCTGTTAATAAAACTTACTCAAGAAACTGAGTCTGGCCGCCCGCCCGTTCTGATAGGTAAAGAGCTTGCTGCAAATCTCGGAGTGATTGAGGGGGATGAAGTAAGTCTCGTATCTCCTTTTGGAAAACTTGGACCTTTTGGACAGACTGCGAAAGTTAAGAAATATGAGGTAATAGGAATATTTGACTACGGTATGATTGAGTATGACTCATCCATATCATATGTGAATCTGCCTGATGCAATGGACTTCTTTGATATGGAAGATCAAGTTTCCGGAGTAGAGGTTAAAGTTGAGGATATTTATAATGCTAAAAGCTTAGGTAATGAGCTTACGTCAGTTTTAGGTTTTCCTTATTACACAAGAAACTGGGAAGAGGTTAATCAAAGACTTTTTAAAGCTCTTCGTCTGGAAAGAATAGGAGTTGCAATAATTTTGGGTCTAATAATCCTTGTTGCGGCCCTAAATATAGTAAGCACGTTGACTATGGTTGTTATGGAAAAAGGTAAGGATATAGCTATTTTACGAGCTATGGGGGCAACTAGAAGTGGAATATTAAAGATCTTTGTGACAGAGGGAATGATAATAGGGACAGTGGGTACAATATTGGGAACAGCCCTTGGATATGGTATTTGCTATATGCTTAAAACAAGCGATACAATAAGAAAACTTATTCCGTTTGATAATAATGTCTACCCTATTTCGGACTTTCCAGTTAAAATTGAACCGACTTATTTTATTACTGTTGCAGTAATGAGCGTGCTTATATGCTTTATTGCAACTTTATATCCATCGTTTCAAGCATCTAGGAAAGATCCTATAGAAGCACTGAGGTACGAGTAATATATGCTAATTGAAATAAAGGGATTGTCGAAGGTGTTTGAAACAGTGGGCGCGAGAGTAGAGGCCTTGAAGGGAATAGATTTGAATATATCTGATGGAGAGACACTGGCTGTTGTGGGAGTTTCAGGTTCTGGTAAAAGCACGCTTTTGCACATACTGGGCACTTTGGAGCATCCCTCTGAAGGAGAAGTGTTGTTTGACGGTAAGGATATTTTTACACAGGCTGACCGTTCAATTGCTTCATTTAGGAATAGTGAGATTGGTTTTGTCTTTCAGTTCCATTACCTTCTTCCCGAGTTTACTGCTTTAGAAAATGTTATGATGCCCTGTTTAATAAACGGTATGGATTCAGAACAGGCAAAAGATATATCTCAAGAGATACTAACAAAAGTAGGATTGGAAAACAGATTAGATCACAGGCCAGGAGAATTGTCGGGAGGAGAACAGCAGAGAGTTGCTATCGCCAGAGCTGTTGTGCTTAAGCCAAAAGTTATATTAGCAGATGAGCCTACCGGTAATTTAGATGTTGATACTGGCAGCGCGATTTTAGATTTATTCTTGATGTTAAATGGGGAATATGGAATAACTTCTGTATTAGTTACGCACAATATGGAAATAGCTAACCGTCTTAATAGGAGAATTAGACTTTCTGATGGAAAAATTGTTGATGCAAATTAATAAACGCAATTCTATAGCAGTGCTTTCACTTGCGGGTCTAGTTGTGCTTTTGACCTTTTATCTCTACCCTAATCTGGGACAGGCTAGCAGCGTTGAGAGAATAACACTAGATGATGCTCTTAATTGGGAAGTTGCGCAAGCAGAAACTGAACCACAGAACACCGAAATTGAAGAAGAAGGCGATCTTAGTGCCACAAACAATAATATTGTACAAATTAAGGTAGAAGGTAACAGAAGGGTAGAAAAAGAACTAATTGAACTCAATATTAACTCGCAAGTTGGTCAAACGCTTTCAACTGCCTCCGTAAGAGAAGATGTTAAGAAGATATACGGTCTTGGATCATTTGAAGATGTTACTGCTGAGATAGATAGAACTCCTAATGGAATTATTCTTGTTTATAAAGTAAAAGAAAAACCTATTGTCGCTGATCTTAGAATAAGAGGTAATGACGATATAAAGAGTAAAGATATTCTTGAGGTCGTCACTGTTAGAGAAGGAAAAATAATTGATCTAAACAATGTTAAGAAAACTCAAGAAATTATAGGTCAACTCTATGCTGAAGCAGGACTTGTGGGAACAGTAGTCGATTATGAAATTGAGCCCGAGGGCGATGGGACAGTAAGTGTTACCTATGATATTAAAGAGGGTAAAAAAGCCTACATTAAGGAAGTTAATTTTGTAGGCAATGAGCAGCTAAAAACCAAAGTTGTTAAAAAGGGCATCTACTCAAAGCCAAAAGGTATTTTTTCCTTCCTTACAAAAAAAGGACTCTACAATCCAAGAGAAATACTTAACGATTCAGAGAGAATTCGTACAACTTATATAGACAATGGATTTTTGGATGTAAAGGTAAGTAAGCCCGAGATTGAATACAGTGATGAGAAAAAAGGTTACATAGTAACATTTAAAATCAGCGAAGGTGATCAGTTTACGGTTAATGAACTATCATTTGCCGGGGAGTTAATTGTTCCAGAGGAAGAACTCAGAGAAGTACTTAGTCTAAAGAGTGGCGAGATTTTCAGAGGAAGCCTGCTCGCTAGAGACATATCCGGTCTTACTACATTTTATGGTAATCAAGGATTTGCATTTGCAAACGCTGAACCTCAGTTTGCTGTAGACCGACAGAACCAAACTGTGGATATCAGATTTAGTATGGAAAAAGGACCTGAAGTATATATAAGAGAAATCGATATTGTTGGCAACTACAGAACTAGAGACAAGGTAATACGAAGAGAGATCCCTATACAGGAGCAGCAGCTCTACAACGCAAGCGAGGTGCAGGCAATAAGGCCTAGGGTTACAAGACTAGGGTTCTTTGAGGAAAATGTTGAAGTAGTTTCCGAGCGTGTTCCGGGTCAGGAAGATAAGCTCGATTTAGAAGTAAGAGTAGAGGAAAAATCAACAGGTTTCTTTAGTGTAGCCGGTGGTTTCAGCTCTATTGAAACATTTATCTTTGCAGGTCAAATTCAGGAATCAAACCTCTTTGGTTATGGTAAAAGAATTTCACTAAATGCACAGATCGGCGGCGTTACTCAGCTATTTTTCATCAACTACGGGGACCCCAACTTTTGGGATAGCGATTACACTCTAGATGCAACATTATTTAGAACAGATAGAACTTTTAGAGATTTTGACCGTAGCTCATGGGGAGGAAGAATAACGTTTGGTAGAAGAATCTGGAGATGGCTGGAGCTTGATGTTTCATACAGATTAGAGAATGTAAAAATCAGTGGAATCGATGATAACGCAAGATTAATTCTTACATCAGAAGACCAGACAATAAGCGCAATAGGAATCGGAGCAAAATGGGATTCAAGAAATAACCTTCTTGATCCTAGCAAAGGAAATTTAAGCCGAATGATTATAGAGTCTGCAGGTGGACCAACAGGTGGAAATGTTGATTATATTAAATATACTATATCATCGAGACAATGGTTTAGGTTATGGTTTAATACAGTCTTTACAGTAAGGGGAAGATACGGAATAATAGATTTCCGAAATACTGGAAATGATTTGGTTGTTGCAGAAAGATTCTTTCTCGGAGGCCCTAACTCACTTAGAGGTTTTGGTTTCAGAAGAGTTGGACCTAGGGTTCCTACGGAAGATGGTAACTTTGTAATTATTGGTGGTGTTCAAGAAGTTCTATTCTCTGCCGACTATGTATTTCCGATAATTCCATCAGCTGGACTAAGAGGTGTATTATTTGTTGATTCGGGTAATGCCTTTAACGACGGCGAGGATTTAAGTTTGAATCCTTCCGATCTTAGAAACGATGTTGGATTTGGATTTAGGTGGATATCTCCTCTCGGACCACTAAGACTTGAAATTGGTATACCACTAGGAGACAGACTGCCAGGCGAGAATTCCTACGAAATACAGTTCACAGTAGGAACATTATTTTAGATACCAAGGAGGTATAAAAAATGAGATTATTTTTACTTGTTCTTTGTTCACTAGTATTTATGTCTAGCTTAGCCTACGCTCAGGCAAAGGTAGGTTATGTAGATCTTAGGAGAGTTGTTACAGATTCTAGAAAAGGAAAAGCAGCTTTTGCCGCTGTAGAATCACAATTTGGTCCTAGAGGTAAGACCCTGGAGAACAAAAGAAAATCACTTGAAGCTATGGAGCAGGATTTCATCAAAAATGCTGCTGTAATGAACGAAGCGTCAAGAAAACAAAAAGCTGAGCAGATCGATAGAATGAAGAAAGATTTCACTAGATCACTCGAAGACTTTCAGTATGAGCTGAAAAAGAAAGATTTTGAACTATCTCAGACCATTCTTGATGATATAGAAGGAATACTTAAATCTATAGGACAATCTGGCGGCTATACTGTTATTCTAGAGAGCAGTAGTCTGGTTTATGGAAGCCCATCAGCGGATATTACTGACCAAGTAATCAAAGCATACGACGCTAAGTAGTCGAAATTACATATTATTTTAGGAGCAGCCCATATTTTGATGGATAAAGATGAAATAAAAAGCTATATACCGCACAGGGAACCTTTTCTGTTTGTTGATAAAGTAATAGAGTTTGAGCCTTATAAAAGAATAGTTGCTGTAAAAACTTTTCCCAAGGAACAAGAATTCTTCAAAGGCCATTTCCCTGGACACCCAGTAGTACCAGGGGTAATATTAACTGAGTCGTTAGCGCAGGCTGCGGCTGTATTAATGGGGGCTTCTTTAGAAAAAGATGAGAATGCAGAAAATATAGAGGGATGTTACTTAATGGGCCTGGACAAAGTAAAGTTTAGAAAAGTAGTTAATCCGGAAGATGTGATTGAGCTTCATGCGGAAGTAATTAAACTCCGTTCAAAGATTGTTACTTTTAAAGCTGACGCCTATGTAAGTGAAGCAAAAGTTGCTGAGGCCGAGTTTATGGCTACATTCTATTAAATTATCACATATTCTTGTGATAATATTGACAATAACGAAGATTATGTGTTAAAGTATCTGGTTTTATAATCGCGGGCGAGTTCTACCTAATTTAATTTTTATGGAGAACCTATAATTTTTCTCTAGGAATAATAAATATTGGGTATTGGTCAGCTGGCGTAGCTCAGTGGTAGAGCAGCTGATTTGTAATCAGCAGGCCGGGGGTTCAAATCCCTTCGCCAGCTCCATTTTATACGATGAATAGACTAGAAAGTTTAGACATATTGTCTTTGCCGGGGGAGGTGGCTGAGTGGTCAAAAGCAGCAGACTGTAAATCTGCCGGTGTAAGCCTACGTAGGTTCGAATCCTGCCCTCCCCATAATTTATTAATGGGTTTTGGTAATAGAATTTTGATGAATATAGAAAATAAGATTAATGAAATATTAAATGCTCTATTAGCGGGAGTAGCTCAGTTGGCTAGAGCATCAGCCTTCCAAGCTGAGGGTCGCGGGTTCGAATCCCGTCTCCCGCTCAAAGTTGCACTCGCCCATGTAGCTCAGCCGGTAGAGCACATCCTTGGTAAGGATGAGGTCGGCGGTTCAAGTCCGCTCGTGGGCTCATTTTCTAATAAAAATTTAGTGTTTCTAATAGCATAGGAGGAAAGCGAGAAAATGTCTAAGGAGAAATTTGAGAGAGGTAAGCCGCACTTAAACATAGGAACTGTGGGTCACGTAGACCACGGAAAGACGACATTGACAGCGGCGATCACAAAAGTACTAGAGAAGGCAGGTGGA
>JBCCIH010000097.1 GCA_039028315.1 Thermodesulfobacteriota bacterium
AAAGCCTCTTGCGGAGAGAATGCGCCCAACAGTCTTTGAGGACTTTGTAGGCCAAGCTCACCTTCTTGGTCCAGACGGCGTAATAACTAAAATGCTGGGCACAAGTAACTTGCGCTCAATGATATTCTGGGGCCCTCCAGGAACTGGAAAAACTACTCTTGCTAGACTGCTAGCAACCAAAATAGACGCAGAGTTCGTACAAATAAATGCAATTTCATCAGGTGTAAAAGAACTAAGAGCGATTATCTCAGAAGCTGAAGACACACTTCGAATGGGCAAGAGGACTGTTTTGTTTATTGATGAGATCCACCGGTTTAATAAATCACAGCAGGCAGCTCTTCTAAAAAGCGTAGAAAACGGAACTTTAGTATTGATTGGCGCCACCACTGAAAATCCTTCTTTTGAAGTTATCTCGCCTCTGTTATCGAGGTGTAGAGTATATGTGCTTGAGGCTCTATCAGAGCAGGATTTGGGAAAAATTCTAGATAGTGCATTGAGCGGAGATGATTTAATTGGTGAAGCTGCAATAAGTCCTGAGGCAAAAGAGGAACTTGTTCGACAAAGCGGAGGGGACGCCCGCATAATGTTAAATGCCCTTGAGGTTGCTGTAGATATATCAGATCTTAGAGAATCAATTATTAGCCGCGATACAATTAGGGAAGCATATCAGACACATCACTATAGATATGACAGGGCAGGGGAAGAACACTACAATACAATCTCTGCATATATTAAAAGCGTAAGGGGAAGCGATCCAGATGCGGCTGTTTACTATCTTGCCCGAATGCTCGAAGCCGGAGAGGATCCTAAGTTTATTGCCCGAAGATTGATTGTTCTGGCCTCAGAAGATATAGGAAACGCTGAGCCATACTCTCTAACATTAGCTACATCCGCGTTTACCGCTGTAGATTATGTTGGGATGCCTGAGGCGGCAATAATTCTTGCTCAAGCTACGACTTATCTAGCAAGCTGTCCAAAGAGTAACGCCTCATATAAAGCGATTGGTGAGGCTACAAAAGAGCTACAGAGCCAGCCGAATCTGAAAATCCCATTTCATTTGCGAAACGCGCCGACTCAGCTTATGAAAGACATTGGTTACGGTAAGCACTACAAATATTCTCATGACTATGACGAGCATTTTATAGAGCAGGACTTTTTACCTGAGGAAATAAAAAACAGTATATTCTATGACCCTACAGAGATAGGCAGGGAGGCCGCACTTAAAAAATATCTGGATAAAAAATGGAAAAAGCGGCAAAAAAAAGATTAGACACTAGTTCTTTCTTTCAATCAACTCAACTTTATAGCTGTCAGGGTCTTCAATAAATGCAATCACTGTTTTGCCATGTTTCATCGGACCTGGGGGACGAATAACCTTGCCTCCTAACTCCTCAATTTTCTCACACGAAGCATAAATATCTTCAACACCAAATGCCATATGACCATAGCCGTTACCAAGATCATAACTGTCCGTGCCCCAGTTATGTGTGAGCTCTAGAAATGGCTCTGTATCTCCGCCGTATCCCAAAAACGCAAGCGTAAACTCTCCATCAGGATATTCAGTTTGCCTGTGGTGTGTGAGGCCGAGAACTTCAGTGTAAAATTTAATCGATTTATCTAAATCTCCAACCCTTATCATAGTGTGTAAGAACTTCATTTGCGCCTCCTGGTTAGCTTCTCTTTTACCAACTACTCACAAACTAGCACAGCACTTTTATGATGTCAAAGAATTTTCTTTTGATTCATGATCTAACTCTTCCCCTGACACAAATAACACGATTTCGATATATGAGTATTAAGATCCTTGATCTTGTCTGTGCATTTATATTATAATTAACGAATGAAATAACTAATGATCAAGGAGGATGAGGTATGAAGGTAATAATACAAAATCTAATTATATTAATAGCCTTAGTTTTATATTTTACTTCTTTTTCCCAGGCGGATGTTGAAGAAGGAAGAGTAGGGGACTACAGATTCCCAAATGGTGTTAATATAGACCCTAAAACGCCTTTAGAAATTATGGGCGGCAGCTGTATTGAGCAAAATGATCAGTGTCAGACAGGATTTCAAACAACCCATGATGTATATGTTAGCCTAAATCTGGAAGATCCTAACAACCTTGCTATATATGCTATTGACCAATTGGATCCTAATATAGTTCAGCAAATACTGTTTCCAACAATTCCTAATGTCTTCGGTATGGCAAGAAATATGCTCACTATGGCAGGCGGTACGATGATAGGGAGCTTCATTAATAACGGTAACCCAAACCCTGGGGGTGGAGGCGAGCTCACCGCTCTTAGAGTAAGACCTGATAATAACTGTCTGCTAGAGGCTGACAGATTTAAGGTAAATGCTAATTTTAATGAGTTTGATGATTATGGCGAATCCACTGTTGCACCAAGAGAGCCGCTTGGGTTTTTTAGTAATGCTGACCCTTGTATCGGCGGATGCAACATTACACATAACAGATTTGACATTTATTGTTCTGATGACGGTGGGGAGTTTTGGTTCTTAAACCCCGATAGTGTTGATGAAATTCTTTGCGCACTCAACGGCGGACCTATTGCAGCTATGAACCCTATTGCTCGTGATAGGTTCTGGGTTTTCTATGGTTCACTCACAAATGTAGATGTTTCAATCCGAGTCACAGATACACAAACAGGGGTGACTAAAGAATTTGATAACGATATACAGTTCGCGGGCCTAGGTGATTCATGTGGAGTTTCTACAGATGAAGGAGAAGCTGTAATTTATAGGAACAAAAGAGACCAGCAGGTTAAACTGGTAACATTCCAAAAGGACTTTGGCGAGCCGGGAGGCGAAGATCCTAAGGTTCATATGATTGCTGATGATCCTGATTTTGATGTTTTCTATGGATTCGGATGCAGTCCTACACCAGACAATCCTAACGGCACAGATGCCGCGTTTACGTGGATTGGCGGAAGGGTAGATGTTGATTTTGGCGAACCATTTGGCGGTGGACCTAGAATAATCTTATCTCAAAACCAGCCTCCAACTACAAATTCCAACTTTGGCCCTGCAGCTATGACAAATATGTGCGCCCCGATATTTTCGGAAAGATTAGAATCAGGAGATACGGTCGCTTGGGGTCAAACAAATCAAAGCACATTTTACTCACAATTCATATACCGCTTAGAGGCGCCAGTTCCAACCTTGAGCCAGTGGGGACTCATATCGCTATCATTCGTTTTATTGGTTATCGGAGGACTTTATCTTAGAAGAAAGTCTGCAGTTTCAGACAAATAGTTCAGAAAATAATTTAGTGATAAAGAAGAGATGAATCCCTCTTGGCTCACAGTCTAAGGGGGATTTTTATTTGGCTAAAAAATTGTTTCATTACCTACAAGAATTTTTGCTGTAAGAGAGGCTTGCACAGTATCCTGAGTGTTCCTTACTTCGCCTGCCAGTGTAACTAGACCACCGTTTAATTTTGGCTTCTCATCAAGCTCAGTGATTGTCCATTCCATTGTGACAGTATCATCTATATATACGGGTGCTGTAAATTTTATAGAGGCCTCTACTGTTGATATATCGGTGTCATGAAAAACTTTGCTGTACACTCCTACCATAAGGCTAAACATTAAGGCTCCGTGCACAATTCGTTTTCCGAATCTTGCATTTTGCATGTCTAATTCGTTTGTATGTAGTGCATTGTAATCATTAAATAGTCCGGCAGATCTTACGACGTGTGTCTCTGTAATGGTTATTTTCTCGGATAAAATGTCACCAATTTTAAGCTCGTTAAATGCTCTTCCGATTCGTACCATTTTCTCCTCCAGCTTTAAATAAATTTCCTGTCCCTTATGGCTTTTCCAAGCGTTATTTCATCAATGTACTCAATATCTCCGCCCATCGGAACGCCGTGCGCAATACGGCTTACTTCAATCCCTAAGGGCTTTATTAGTCTAGAGAGATAAAGGGCCGTTGCCTCTCCTTCAACGCTAGGATTTGTAGCAACTATCACCTCTTTGACGCCTTCTTCTTCTAGTCTTGAAATAAGCTCTGATATTTTAAGTTCCTCTGGCCCCACACCTTCCATAGGAGAAATGACTCCATGAAGTACGTGATATTGACCTCTAAATTCTTTACTCTTTTCTATTGCAAGCAGATCAAGAGGCTCTTCGACAATGCATATTACACTATTATCCCTCTGTGTGTCGGTGCATATATCACATGGTGATTTAGAGCTGAAATTAAAGCACTTTTCGCACAGTACAACTTTGGTTTTTGCGTCAACTATGGCCTGGGCCAGGTTCTCAGAATATACTTTGGGTGATCTGAAGATGTGAAACGCAAGTCTTGTGGCGTTTTTCTCTCCTATGCCCGGTAGCTTAGCAAGCTCACCGATAAGCCTAGATATAGATTCTGGAAGTCCTCTTGTCTTCATCTCTTAGAGCAGTCCGGGTGGAAGACCCATTCCGCCGGCAGCTTTTGATACCTCTTCCTGCATAAGTTCTTGACCACGGTTAAGCGCTTCGTTAACTGCTGCAGTGATCAAATCCTGAAGCATATCGATATCATCGTCCTGAACTATTTCAGGCTCTATTTTAATAGATACAATCTCTCCCTTAGCCTTGGCAACTACTGTGACCATCCCGCCGCCAGAGGTTGCTTCTAGTGTTTTCTCGCCGGCCTCGGCTTGGAGCTTTTCCATCTTCTCCTTCATCTGATTGGCCTGCTTGATTAAGTTCTTCATGTTACCACCGCCGCCTAATTTCATATCTTCACTCCTTATTATTTGGTTTGATGTTAATGACCCTGCCTCCAAAAACATCTAATGCTTCTTGTAGGATGGGGTCATTTTTGATTCTTTCTTTTTTCTGTGCCTTTTTTTCAATTTTGCTGTTTATATCGTTTTTTGCTTGTGCTCCGATTTCTTGTATCCGAAGTTCTACGTCATCAGAGAAAAAGTCTTTAACAAGAGCAAGAAGAGTTGTTTGAGATTCTTTTCTTTTTAAATAATCTAGAGCTGCAGACCCTTTTTCACATACAATTTTTAGTGTTGAACTATCAGATACCAATTCCACTACTTGCTCAAGCCTCCTGCCAATTACAGGTTTATTGGATTTAACGTATTGAATAAATTCCTGAGTTGTCTTGATTTCCGAATTCTTGCCATTGGCTGCTTGATTATTGGTCTCTGTTGGCTGACTATCAATCTTGGGCTTAGCCTTCGTTTTCGTTGGAGCTTTGCTAGTTGAAGGGGCCGATTTGTAGCTAGGCTGGGCCTCATCAAAGCTTTTAGGGCTTTTTTTTACTGAAGAAGGCGCCCCGCCACTCATATTATCAAGTTTTTCAATAATCTCCCTAATAGGAGTAATGTCTTCTAAGCTTGAGAGTTTAATAAGCATGAGCTCAAGACTCATCTGAGGGTAGAAAGACCTTTGTATATTCTCTGCGCCCTCGAGCATTATATTAAATAGCGCCTCTAGCGTTTCAATGCTCACATTATTAAGAAGCTCTTGAAGAGCTAATTTATCTTCATCAGAGAGATCGGTTATCGCATCCTTCCCACAGGTCTTAATTAAAAGAGCATAACGCAATGTGCCCAGAAGATCCTCTGCAAACCGCTTTGGGCTTATTCCTTTGTCAATTGCCTGATTTAAAACATCTATGCAGTGTTTTGGGTCTTTTTGTATAACTCCTTCAAGAGCAGATTTCACTAGATGGCGATCCAAAATTCCTAAAATATTAAGAGCATCCTCATGCTTGATGTCACTGCCGAAGGTAGCGATTAGCTGGTCCATGAGACTAAGTGAGTCTCGAAGACTGCCGTCAGCTTCCTGGGCAATTACATATAGAGTTTCGTCTTCTACTTTAATTTTTTCTTTTTTAGTAATTGCAGTGAGTTGTTCTTTTATTTTATCTACAGATACTTTTTTGAAGTCATATCTTTGGCATCTGGATAAAATCGTAACCGGTATTTTATGCACCTCAGTGGTAGCAAGAATGAATAGCACATGGGGCGGAGGTTCTTCTAAAGTTTTAAGCAGTGCATTGAATGCTGACTGTGAGAGCATATGAGCTTCATCAATTATGTAGATCTTATTTTTCCCTGATGTGGGAAGATATTTTATGTTCTCAATTATCTCCCTAACGTCATTTACGCCGGTGTGAGAAGCGGCATCAATTTCCATTACATCAAGAGATTTCCCCTCTGATATCTCTTTGCAAATAGTGCAATCAGGGCAAGGTGCAGCAGTAGGTCCGTCCGCACAGTTAACTGCTTTAGCCAATATTCTGGCGGTGGATGTTTTCCCCACTCCTCTGGGGCCAGAAAATACAAAAGCATGTGCTATTTTGCCAGTAGAAATAGCGTTTTTGAGGGTTTGCGTAATATAGTCCTGGCCTATTAGGTCATCAAAAGTCTGTGGTCTCCACTTTCTTGCCAGAACAACGTAGGACATCTTTCACCTTTTTTTACCAGTTAGCCAGGTATCCGCAACGCACTAGAGGGTTTGCTACCGTTGCTCCCTTCCAGGCCTGGCGGGTTTCACAATCTCAAGCCGTACGGGCCTGACCAACTGGAATTTTATTTCTCAATTAAATCGCAAATACATATTATACAATATGAGGGCGTATACTCTAATTACAAGCTATTATGATCCCTTATATTATGTGGCGGAGAGGGAGGGATTCGAACCCTCGAGGGAGCGTGAACCCCCTACACGCTTTCCAGGCGTGCACCTTCGGCCACTCGGTCACCTCTCCTTTGTATCCGAAAATTAAGACAAAGATTTTAACATTTAGATGGAATTGTTCAAAAAAGGCTAATTTTAATAATTAAAGCCCTTTAGTAGGAAATTTTGTCTAATCTAATATTCTTCCTCTGGATATTGGGCGCCTTCTTCATAGCCTTCTCTTATGTTCTCAGGCATCGTAGGGGCGCCAACTGCTTCACCAGGATCCTCTGCGGACCCTGGACTTAACCAGGAGCAGCCAGTTGAAAATACACAAATTAAAATTAACAATAACCCAAATATCTTAATATAATTCCTTGCGGATTTATTCATCTCTTTTTCCCGTTAAAGATATTTACTCGCCTTTATACTCACACTTGCAAATATCTTTGTGAATGTAGGCAATAACATCCCATATCTGTGGCTCTGACAAAACTCCGCCCCATGCAGCCATCATAGGTGAAAGGCCAACTGCGGCGCCGCCTTCATTAATTACCTTAAACAGATGTTCATTGCTTAGGGTGGACACATAGGATGCGTCGCTTAAATCTCGGGGCTTTGGATCTAGAGCTGCTGATGCTATTCCATCACCCTTACCTGTTGCGCCATGACATGATGCGCAAATATTATCATACTGCGTTTTGCCCTCTGCTGCATTACCTTTTTCCTCTGCAACACCATTATACGTAATTAGCCCCAGCACCATGAATGATGCAAGGACAACCCTAATAACTTTACTCAATTTAGTACCTCCAATATATAAATAACTTAGCCTAATCCTAATTGTAACTGTATTCTTGGGTTTGTATAGTAATATTCCTTGAAGAATTTAGTGCTGAGTGCGATAATGATTAATAAAGATTTATGGAGTTTTAAATGAGCTTTATTCATACCGATATAAATGAGAAAATAGCTACTGTGAAAATAATCAGAAACAAGGTAAATGCGCTTAACGATGCTGTCGTTGACGATCTCACGTATTCACTAAAAGAGATTGCAGAAAACAGTAATATTAAATCAGTGGTTTTGACAGGGCAGGGGAGTTTCTTTTCTTTTGGTTTTGATGTGCCGGGGTTTATGTCTTATCCAAAGGATTCTTTTGAGAGTTATGTAACAAAATATTCTGAGCTAGTTAAAAACATTTTTATGTTTCCAAAACCGGTGATTGCAGCCATAAATGGTCATGCTGTCGCAGGTGGGTGCGTGTTAGCTGTTGCATGCGACCGGAGAATAATGCAATCAGGTAAACCCAGAATTGCGCTTAACGAGATGACTTTTGGTTCGACACTTTTCTCATCTGTGACAGAGCCCCTAAAATATGCAGCAGGTCCGAGAAATTCAGAAAATATTATCTACTCGGGAACTATGTTATCAGCCGAAGAAGCTCAGGAGCTTGGTTTGGTGGATGAGATCTATGGAGAAGAGCAGTTTGAAGATAAGGTCTCTGAAGTTAGTTCAATCTTTGCAAATAAGGATTTGCGCGCTTTTGCCAGCATTAAACAACTACTAAAGTCAGATGCTTTAGACCGAATAGAAAGTGACGAGGCCCGATCAATTTCTGAGTTTGTAGATATCTGGTACTCTGAATCTACACGAGAGCAGCTTGCTAATATTGAAATCCGCTAATTAACAAATCAGGGGAGTCTCTATGATTAAAAAATGGAGCGTAATTAATTCAGAAGTTCTTCAGTCCAACAAAATTTTCAATGTACGTAAAGATAAGAGCAGGTCACCCATTACTGGAGACGATCATGATTTTTTTGTAGTCGAAGCTCCTGATTGGATAAATGTTGTAGCGCTCACAGAGGAAAACGAAATTGTTTTGATAGAGCAGTATCGCCATGGAACAGACTCGGTAACAGTGGAAATTCCAGGCGGAATGGTTGACCCTGGGGAGGAGCCTCTACAAACTGCAAAAAGAGAGCTCCTTGAAGAAACAGGGTATGCCGGGGAGAACTGGGTACAAATAGGGGTTGTTCACCCAAACCCGGCCATGCAGAATAACAGGTGCTTTATGTTTTTGGCTACAAACTGCAAGAAGGTCTC
>JBCCIH010000098.1 GCA_039028315.1 Thermodesulfobacteriota bacterium
AAATTGTACCAAATGAGTTGCCAGGCATAGCAAGATTTTATATGAAATGGAAAACGTTGCAAATTTTAGCTATTTTTCCAAATATCCGTTATCCCTAAACCAGGTAATAGTGTTGTTAATACTTTCTTGAATATCTGAAGGAGCATAGCCTAATTCTCTTTTTGCCTTAGAGCTGTCAAAATGCCATCTGTATTTGGATAGTTTTACTGAATCTACATCCATTGTAGAGTAGTTAGGAAAGCTCATTCCTAGGATTCTTTCTACAAAATATCCAGAAGCGAGAGCCATGAAATAGGGAATTTTCATTTTAGGCTTAGGAACTCCTGTGATTTCTTCAAGCAATGTAAATAGCTCAAGAAGAGTGAAATTCTCATTGCCTAAAATATATCTTTCTCCAGGCCGTCCTTTTTCTACTGCCAGAAGATGGCCATCAGCAACATCTTCAACATCGACCATATTGAGGGTGCCGTCCATGTAGCCCGGGTATTTCTTTTTATAAAACCATAGGATAAATGCCGTACTTGATAAATATATATCTCCAGGCCCGATCACGGTTGCAGGGTTTACCACTACAACGGGCAGACCTTTGTCATTAAACTCAAGAGCTATACTTTCAGCCTTCCTTTTTGTATCCAGATACTTTACTCCCAAAAAGTCGAGCTGATAGGGTGTATCTTCATTAGCTACTCCGCCGTTTAGGTCAACCCCTATAGCAGCAATACTGCTTGTATGAACCACTTTTGAAACGCCGGCTTTAAGAGCCTGCTCCATAACATTTTTAGTTCCCTGAACATTTACTGCTTCCATCTTCTCATAGTCCTCTTTTCTAAAAGAAGCAACACCCGCGGTGTGGTAAACAGTGTCACAGTCTTTAACTGCAGCAGCTACAGAATCAAGATCTAGCACATCGCCGTAGACCCTTTCGACATCGATGTCATCGATATTTGAGGTACGGCTTGATTCTCTAAGCAGCACTTTTACATGCTCGCCTCTATCTACTAACTTCTTTGCAATATGAGATCCAATAAAACCTGTTGCTCCAGTAACTAGAGCTGCCATATAAATTCCTCCATTTAAAAAATAAGAACACTCAATAAATTACATAAATCTAAAAAACTTACTATTTATTTCAAATAATTATCCCTGGGCCATTGTGTTCGAATTTTATCAATGTATATTTTTTAAGGCAAACCATGAGCGAAACTCCGATGCAGTTAGAAGAATTACTAAGGGACAGACAGTTCGATGAGGGCGAGAAAAGGCTTAAAAAAGCCTTAGAAATAGCCCAAAGAGAATGGGAAAATGTTAGGTCCTCTCTTAAGCTTGCGGGTGATATTGGAGAGTTTAACAAAGAAGACTTCATGATCGGCGTAATTGAAGAAGACGTCATTATAAGAGAGCCGGAACTAAGCCCGACTAAATCTGTCTCAGTGTACTCACCAACTTTCTACCCGATGTACTTTGTTCAAAATTTACTCACCATGGATGAAAAACTTTCCAAAGAAGGCTACAAAACAATTGAGGCTCTTTATGTTTTTGTTGAGCTTGCCACTAAGGCCTCTGAGCGTTTAGGGCTGACAGGGTCATTCTCAATGTGTTTTGGCGCAGGTTATGGTAGCGCAAGAACTGGATGGATTGCTGAGAAGGGCTATCCTCTTGAGCGTGAACTATTTGTAAAAATGTTTTTTAAAAATAGATCTACTACCTACGACTGGGATTTTTACTGGGCTTCCGTAAGAGAGAATTTATCCCAGATTTTCTCCAAGTTTGAGTCCTGGCAGAATGATGAGGATCTATATAAGAAAGAAGTTAAATCTCAGGCTGTTACAAAACCAATGCTTGTTTAGTTTCTAATAAGCAGATTATTCAAAATCTTCATAATCAGGCGCTAAGTTTTCAAAACTAGGGACGCCTCTTTTTTCTAAGAATGCTAGCTTAACACTTCCTGTTGGACCGTTTCTTTGTTTCCCGATTATTAATTCTGCAATGCCGTCCTTTTCTTCGGGATCTTTTCTGTATACATCAGCGCGGTGAATAAACATTACAAGGTCAGCGTCCTGCTCAATTGCACCTGACTCACGAAGATCCGCTAGTTGGGGCCTGCGGTCTGAGCGGGTCTCGGTTTGACGGCTTAGCTGAGAGATTGCAATTACCGGAATTGAAAGCTCCTTGGCAAGTGCTTTAAGTGATCCTGAGATCTCTGCTATCTCACGTTCTCTGGACTCGACCCTTCGGCTTCCCCGCATGAGTTGAAGATAATCTACAATAATAAGATCAAGCCCTTTGTCTCTTTGCTGGCGCCGCGCTTTTGCGCGGATTTCTAACACACTAATAGCTGGTGTGTCGTCTATGTAAATCTTAGACTGACCAAGCTCGTCTGCTGCCTGGACCAATCGTTCTAGGTCCTCATCTTTTATATAGCCGCTTCGTATGCTTGAGTAATTTACTTTGGATTTATTAGAGAGCATTCTGAGCATTAGCTGTTCTTTGGTCATCTCTAGTGAGAAAATTCCTATTGCCATGCCGTGCTCTAGCGCAGCATGAGCCGCTATATTAAGGGAAAGAGAGGTCTTTCCCAGTCCAGGTCGTGCCGCAACAATTATTAAATCAGCAGGCTGAAGACCTGATGTCATATAATCTAATTTTTCAAAACCCGTTGGGATTCCCGTGATGAGCTCTTTTCTTGCATGGAGCTCCTCTATAAGCTCAAGAGCTTTATTTGCAAGGTACCTTGAGTCATAGAAGCTGGGCTTAATTTTGTTCTGCGATATGTCCAGTATTGTGTGCTCTGCGCGGTCAATAAACTCATCAAGGTCAACATTCTCGTCGTTTCCTCTGTGGGCAATATCGGTTGCGGCCATAACGAGATTTCTGACAATGGACTTTTCTTTAACAAGCTTCGCATAGTAGTCTACGTTCTCGGTTGTTGGCACTAGCTCAGTTAGATATGTGAGATAGCTGCTCTCTCCTACTTCTTCGAGCAAATTCCCGTTTGATTTTAAATGGTCAAATAGTGTTAGAAGGTCAATTGGTTTGTTATCGCGGTCAAGATCGATCATTGCTAAAAAGATCTTTCTATGAGCATCTTTATAAAAGTCTTCCGGGATCAGGACCTCTAGTACCTGATTTATGACATTGCTCTCTAAAAGTATTGCTCCCAGCACCGCCTGTTCGGCCTCGATATTTTGCGGGAGCGGTCTTGTTAACATCTCCATAGCTCTATTTTAAAACACAAACCCTTTTATATTCAATATTTAAATTACCCCTTGGGAAGATTAAATACTACTACTCAACAATTACAATACCTATATCCATTACGTTTGTGCCTGTTGGGCCGGTGATAACCAAATCGCCAAGCTTCTCAAAAAAATCATATGAGTTGTTTTGTGCAAGGTGCTCTCTTGCGCTTACGCCCATTTCCCTGGCGCTTAATCTGCTTTGGCCATCGCATATCGCGCCTGCTGCATCAATTGGCCCGTCAATCCCGTCAGTATCACAAAATAGCCCGACTATATCGTGTCCGATAATTTCCATGCAAAATGATAGAGCTGTCTCTGTGCTTCTTCCGCCCTTGCCCATGCTGTGAACACTAACGGTTGTCTCACCGCCAAAAATTATGCAGCTTGGTTTTTTTACTGGAATGTCCGATCTCTCCGCATCAAATGCAATTCCTGCTATTACTTTGGCTACCTCCTTTGCCTCACCGCTTATCTGAGAGGTGAGCATAAGAGTGTTATAGCCAAGCTCGGCTGCTTTCTTCTGAGCTTCCATAAGAGACTTAATATTGCTTCCAACTATCAATGTCTGAACCTGATCAGGGTCAAACGCGCCCTCTTTTAGAGTCTCGGGGTGCTCCCCATTTCTCCCATCCTCAAGGTGCACAACAACTTGTGGAGGAAGCTTGTGCTCTAAATCAAGAGCATCGATAACTTTCCATGCATCTTCATAAGTTGTTGAATCAGGAACCGTAGGACCTGATGCTATCGCATCTACTTTGTCGCTAACAACATTGGACAATATAAGTGTCACTACCCTTGCCGGCAGGGCTTTTTTTAAAAGTCCTCCGCCTTTGATCTGAGATATGTGTTTTCTTACTGCATTAAGTCCATTTTTATCGACACCGCTGGCCAGAAGAGTCTCAGTGGCTTTTCTCATATCGTCCAAACTGAGCCCAGGAGAAGGCATAGAAAGTACTGCGCTTCCGCCGCCTGAGATTAGAAAGATGACAAGGTCTTTTTCACCCGCGGTTCCTAGGATTGACATAACTTCATTAGCAGCGCTCACGCTTCTATCGTCAGGCACCGGGTGTCCGCAGAGCCTAAAGTCTAATTTTTCAAATTTTTTATCGGGAACAGAGTTTGAAACAACTAATCCACCCGAAAGTCTATCCCCAAGTACTTGCTCTACTCCCTCGGCCATTGCTGATGCTGCTTTGCCAAAGGCAATTGTGTATATAGCTTCGAACTCTTTTAAGTCGTATGTATTGGAATCTACTGTTAGCTGATCATCTTCAAGACTAAGATAGTCTAATACGCATTTTTTAGGGTTTGCTGCATCTACTGCTTCTTTGAATATCTCAAAAGCATTATTTCTAGTTTTTTCTATATCCATTGTCAAAGTAAGACATATTTATTTCAAAAAGCCTAATTATTCTTCTCCAAGCTCTTTTATAACCTGATCTACTCTTTCTCTAGTTAGGTTCTCTTCAAGCTTATTATCAACCAGCATCACAGGAGCCGTCCCGCATGACGCAAGGCACTCAGCTTCCATAAGTGTGATTTTGCCATCTGCAGTAGTTTCACCAGTTTTAACGCCGAGCTTATCACACATATAATGCTCTATGTGCTCAGCTC
Organism: Thermodesulfobacteriota bacterium; assembly: GCA_039028315.1. Classification (NCBI taxonomy): domain Bacteria; kingdom Pseudomonadati; phylum Thermodesulfobacteriota; species Thermodesulfobacteriota bacterium. Next base: position 4,854 of record JBCCIH010000098.1, read on the forward strand.
CCCTTAGCGCACATGATAGTGTTCTGCATACCCAGACCACGTGCTTTCCGGCAGGCTCAGTGAAGAACATAGTGTAGAAAGTTGCTACATTTTGAACACTAGAAGGGCTAATCTCGAGTAATTTAGCTGCCTCTTCCATAGATTCCGCTGATAAGTATTGATACTCGTTCTGTATTTCCCTTAATACTGCAATTAAGGCTGATTGCTTGTTCTCATGTTTAGAAATTATGGTGTTTAGTCGTTTATTTAGCGATTCAGAAAAGGGCATCTAGTATTCTCCAAATTTAGTTCCGATAAGCTTACATGACCTAAATGTTAACTCAAGATACTTAGTTTTATGACAGAGTTCTATTTATACTCTTTTTTATTAGCTATAATTTATTCATAATTTTATTTTCTGACCCTACTACGGTCTGACTATTTAATAATTAAGGGGAATTATATGCTAGGAGTAATAAAGAACATATTAGATGGCTCAAATAAAGCGCAAAGTCCAGAGGAAAAACAGCAAAAGATAAAAATTGCTACATGTGCTATTTTGCTTGAGGCGGCCACAGCGGACTCTAATTTTTCTTCAGAAGAACAAACAAAGATCATTGAAATTTTAAAAACGAGATTTCAGATGAATGATGAATCCGTGAAGGAGCTCATAGATAAATCGCAGTCAGAGATAAAAGAAGCGACAGATATGTGGTACTTCACTAATATGATTAATCAGAATCTTGATAATGAAGAAAAGTATGAGCTTATGCAAGAAGTATGGGAGGTCATATATTCTGACGGCACCCTTGATAAGTTTGAGAATTACATAGCTCACAAACTTTTAAGTATGCTGAACCTTGACCACTCAAGGTTTATAGAGCTAAAAATGAAAGTGAAAAATGAAGTAAGTGCTTAGTCGTATGTAATCTTGCGTTTTAGCTTTACAATTTATATAGAACTATCTCTTTGTTGTTAAAGTCCATAATTATATTGGAGTAATTAGTGATTCAAGCTAGCGGTGAGAAAAGAGTTGCAATTGTTCAAGGACTAAGAACGCCGTTTATTAAAACTGGGACACTATTTAAAGAGCTTTCCTCTTTAGAGCTCGGAAAAATAGTAACTGTAGAGTTGCTAAATAGAACTGAGATTGATCTCAAGGATATAGACAAAGTAATTTTCGGTACTGTTCTTCCATCGATTAAGACTTCAAATCTTGCAAGAGAGATCGCTCTGGGCTCAGGCGTGCCTCCGAGCGCTCCGGCGTTTACTGCCACAAGTGCCTGCGCGTCAGCAACCCAGGCTTTTACAAACGCTGTAGAGAGCATTTTAGCCGGCGACTCTGAAGTAGTAATCTGCGGCGGGGTAGAATCAATCTCTGACTTTCCTGTACTTTTTTCAAAAAAGTTTAAAAGCATGCTCTTTGATTCATCAAAGGGCAAAAACATAATACAAAAAGCAAAACCATTTTTGAAAATGGGTGTAGGAGACATTGCCCCGGATGTTCCGGCAATCGCTGAGCGTTCAACTGGTCTCACAATGGGTGAATCCGCTGAGATAATGGCCCGGCAAAATCAGATCTCAAGAATAGATCAGGATGAATTTGCCCTTAGAAGTCACACTCTTGCATCAAAAGCACAAGCTGAGGAGATATTCAGAAAAGAAATTATAAAAACTTTCGTGCCTCCAGATTTTGATGACCTAATAGCTACTGACAACACGGTTAGAAATGAGCTGACTATTGAAGACTTGACCGTACTCAAGCCAGCCTTTGACAAGGAATACGGCACAGTAACTTCAGGTAACTCAGCCCCTCTTTCTGACGGGGCCTGTGCAATTTTGTTGATGACAGAGCAAAGGGCAAAAGCCCTTGGATATAAGCCGCTGGGCTATGTGCGTTCCTATGCATACTCTGCGGTCGATCCTAAAGACCAACTTCTAATGGGCCCTTCGTACTCAACTCCCGTTTGTTTGGATAAGGCCGGACTTGGACTTAAAGATATGGACCTTATCGAAATACATGAGGCTTTTTCCGCGCAAGTGCTCTCAAATCTAAATGCATTTTCATCACGCATTTTTGCAGAGGAAAAACTCTCAAGACCTAAGTCGCTTGGAGAGGTTGATATGGAAAAAGTAAATGTCACCGGGGGATCAATCGCGGTAGGTCACCCGTTCGGAGCAACAGGAGGAAGAATCATTCTTACGCTTCTACATGCTCTTCAAAGGCGTCAAGCAAATTTCGGGCTTGCCACTTTATGCGCCGCCGGAGGGCTTGGAGCTTCAATTGTTTTAGAGAGAGAATAAATAATCAGGTGAACATGAGCAGCATATCTTACGAATTAGACAAAAGCGGAATTGCAATCCTTAGGTTTGATAACCCCCATGGGTTGGCAAACAAATTATCCCGTGATGATCTGAGTTGGTTGGGCGAGTTTTTAAACAATATTGACGGCCAGCTCGACATGATAGAGAACGAGAATGAGATAAGGGCCGTAATCCTTTATAGCGAAAAGGCGAACAGCTTTATAAGCGGCTCAGATTTAAGAGAGTATCTATCTTTCACACTTGCTGATGAGGGAAGGGCGTATAGCTTAAAGGCCCAGGAAATAACTGAGAGGATAGAGAGTTCAAGAGCGCCATTTATTGCTGCTGTTAATGGACCTTGTTTGGGCATGGGGCTTGAAATAGCGCTTTCATGCGAATACAGAATTGGTTCAGAAAACCCGGCAACGGTGTTTGGAATGACCGGTGTTTTGGCTGGCCTAATTCCATGCGCCGGCGGCACCCAAAGACTGCCAAGGTTAATCGGAACAAAAGAGGCGCTTGAGCTTATTATTTCAGGAGACACATTAAACTCAGAAAATTCTTTAGAGATCGGGCTTATTGACGAGATAGTTCCTGATGAGATATTGCTCGAAATATCACTCGAGCGCGCTTTAGATATTTCCAATAAAGAATTTAAACCCCGCCGCTCTCATTTTAAGGGCATCCAGCACACAATTGTAAATGAGAACCCAATAGCGAGGAAAAAGCTGTTTAATGATTTAAGAAAGAGGGTGAAAAAGGATGTACGGCCGCTTATTAATGCTCCAATTATGGCAATTGAAGCCCTTGAGGTTGGAATGTCCAGCTTTAACAGGGGCCTTCATGTTGAGTCCGTGTATTTTGGAGAGCTTGTTGTGAGCACATCGAGTAGAAGTTTGATCCGCACACAAATGGCTCTTGAGATAGTTCAGGAAGATCCAAAGAGCACTAATAAAGATAAATTCATAAATAAAATTTCGGTTCATGGAGCAAACGATTTAGGGAATCAGATTGCCTGCCTGGCAGCGTCTGCGGGTATTACAACCAGGATTAAGGCTCAGGATGACGAGGGTGTAGGAAATGGACTTAAGCACTGCTACGATTACTTTACAAACGAGTACGATAATCATCTAATCGACGAGCTTAGATTTGAGCATAAATTTGATCTAATAAGTGCAGCTTCAGACTACTCGGGCATCAAAAGAGCTGATATTGTGATTGATTGCACAGATGAGGATCTACAATTAAAACTCGATTCCATAAAAGAAATTGAGCCACTTTTAAAGGATGACGCTGTATATCTCTCAAGTTCTATAGTTTTCCCAATTGCCGGGATAGCGTCTAATTCTACTCGCCCTGAAAAAGTGATTGGCGCTAGAATATTTGAACACAGAGACTCAGAGCTAATTGAGATTTCGGTTATGGAAGAAACTTCTATTGCAGCTCTAGCTCGGGTGCTGGAGTTTTCAGACAGGCTGGGCAAAACACCAATAGTAGTAAAGGGCGGCACAGGTTCATATACTACTAGGCTCGAGCTCGCATATTTTAATGAAAGCCTCAACCTTGCCTCAGAGGGTTTAGCTATCGAAGATATAGAA
>JBCCIH010000099.1 GCA_039028315.1 Thermodesulfobacteriota bacterium
AGCCGCGCACTACCACGAAGCAGGGAAACTCGGCAAGGATCTTGAAGTAGCTGTAGTTTTAGGCGGCGATCCAAAGATGATTTTCTCAGCGATCGCTCCTTTACCAGAAGGAATGGATGAGCTGGCGTTTGCCAGTTTTCTGAGAGGAAAGCCAATCCCTATGGTTAAGGCAAAGACCTTAAATATGACGGTTCCTGGAAATGCGGAATTTATTATGGAAGGGGTTGTGCCGCAAAATGAACTAAGAGAGGAAGGTCCGTTTGGAGATCATTTCGGGCACTACTCAATGGAAGCAGATTTTCCAATATACAACTTAAGCCGAATTACTCACAGAATTAACCCAATATTCCCTGCCACTATTGTCGGAAAGCCTCCTATGGAAGATGTATTTTTGGGAATGGCCGCTGGAGATATGTTCTCACCTCTTACTCGCATTATTCACCCTGAGGTTGTGGATATGTGGGCATACCCTGAGGCAGGGTTTCATAACTTGCTTGTTGTCTCCGTTGACGAGCGCTATCCAAAAAACGGAATAAAAGCGATGCTTGCACTTTGGGGGACCGGACAGCTTGTGCTGACAAAAGTGATGATAGTTGTTTCTAGCGATGTTAACCCTAGGGACTGGGAAGCTGTGCTTCGTGAGATAGGGGAAAACTTTGACCCTAATGAGGATTTTCTTATGATTCCATGGGCGCCTTTGGATACGCTGGATTTCACAAGCGGAAAATTTAACGTAGGAAGCAAGATGGGAATAAATGCAGTAAGGAAAAATAGTTCAGCACCAAAGAAAAAACCAGTACCGATTAAGGTTCCTGATGCTAAAGTGACACATAAAGATATAAAAGACCAGAGACTTTGGCCGGGCGGAATACTAGCAGTCAAGACCGACAAAAAACCAAAAGAATTAATCCAAAAGCTTTTTAAAACTAAAGGGTATGAGGATGTCCGTATAATTGCCGTGGTAAGCCCTGACATAGATATACATAACAACACAGAGCTTATTTGGGGCATATTCACAAGATTTGATCCATATCTTGATGTTATTTTTGAGCACACTGAGCTTAAAGGATCGGCAGTTGTGTATGGAGGTAGGATGGGGATAGATGCAACGACAAAAAGCTGGTATCCTAAGGTGATCGAAATGTCTGAGGATATCAAGGAGATAGTTACAGATAGATGGAAAGAATACTGGCAGACGTAGAGAAACTTTGTTTTGATAAAGAACTCTTCCCGATAATTGAGAAAGTTGAAAAGGGCGAGCGCCTATCGTTTGAAGATGGCATGACTGTGATGGGAACAGAAGACTTAAACACAGTAGGCATGCTTGCAGATTATGTAAAAAGAAAGAGAATAGGTGATAAAGTTTATTTTGTTGTTAACCGGCACGTTAACCCTTCAAATATTTGCGCAATCTCATGCAGATTCTGCGCATTTGGTGTTACCAAAAAATCTGCCAATGCATACGAGCTTTCCCATGATCAGATTCTGGCAATGCTAAATGATGATATCAGAGAAGTTCATATAGTGGGCGGGCTTCATCCTGATTGGAAGTTTGAGCACTATGTGGACATTATAAAACTCGTAAAAGACAACTTTCCAGAAACACATGTTAAAGCGTTTACTGCTGTTGAGATTGATTGGTTCACGGAGCTTACAGGAAATAGTATGGAATGGGTTTTAGAAACTCTCAAAGAAAATGGTCTAGATGCACTAACCGGCGGAGGTGCTGAGATTCTTCACCCAGATATTCGAAAGAAAATCTGTGCTCCTAAAACTATTGCGACCAGGTGGGAAGAGATACACGGCATGGCTCACAAACTTGGCATTCCTACAAATGCGACAATTTTATATGGCCACATCGAAGAGCCATTTCATGTGGTTGATCATTTGGATAGACTAAGACGAGTTGAAGATGAGTCGCCCGGATTCTTTGCATTTATTCCTGTGCTCTTTCAGCCAGAGAACACTGGCCTCAAAAAGCAGGTTAAATTCTTTGCGGGCTCTTATGACCTAAAAGTTCATGCACTTGCAAGACTTTATTTGGACAACTTCCCTCACATTAAGTCCTACTGGATCACACTAGGGGAGAAGATGGCACAGGTTGCGCTTCATTACGGCTGCAGTGATGCGGACGGCACTATTATGCGTGAGAAAATCATTCATGACGCAGGCGCTCCTTCAGAGCTAGGCCACACCAGAGACTTTATGGTGAATATGATTAAAAAGGCAGGCTTTGTTCCAGTGGAAAGAGACGCACTTTACAACGAAGTGCAGATATACAACTGATAAAAAACCTTAAGTCTTTAACTTGTAGCCGGTTTTGAATATCCACCAGACGATTGCAATGCAGATCACAAGAAATAGCATTGTCATCCCGAAGCTGACTACTACGTCTACATCTGCTACTCCGTAAAAGCTCCACCTAAAACAGCTGACCAGATACACGACTGGGTTAAACAGAGTGATCTTCTGCCAGATTGGAGGGAGCATATTGATTGAATAAAATGTGCCTCCCAGAAAAGTAAGCGGGGTAATGATCATTAGCGGTATGACCTGCAGTTTTTCAAAACCGTCAGCCCAAACGCCGATAATAAATCCAAAGAGGCTAAAAGTTATCGCTGTTAAAATTAAAAAACCTATCATCCAGAAGGGATGAAGTATGTCATAGGGGACAAATAACCTAGCTGTAATTAGAATCAGTATTCCTAGCATTATTGATTTTGTGGCGGCTGCCCCAACATATCCAATTAGAATCTCTACATAAGAAACAGGAGCTGAGAGAACTTCAAAGATCGTTCCTGAGAACTTTGGCATATAGATCCCAAATGATGCGTTAGAAATACTCTCGGTCATAAGAGATAGCATGATGAGCCCCGGGATAATAAATGCCCCGTAGTTTACTCCTTCTATCTCTCCCATGCGTGATCCTATTGCTGCTCCAAAGACCACAAAGTACAAAGATGTTGAGATAATAGGGGAGGCTATACTTTGCATTAAAGTTCTGAAAGTACGGGCCATCTCAAATTTATATATAGCTTTTATTGCGTGTATGTTCATTTTTTATCCGTAACCAGGCTTACAAAAATTTCCTCAAGAGTGCTTTCTCTAGTATGAAGGTCCCTAAAATAAATACCCTTGTCATTGAGATCTTTAAGGAGTGCTGTGATTCCTGTTCTCTCTCCTCTTTTGTCAAAAGTATATATAAGCTCTGAGCCGTCCTCTGAAAGCTCAAGCTCATGCGAGGAAAGCTCAACGGGTATAGACTCGATTGAGATATTGAGCTCAAGTCTAATTTGTTTTTTGCCAAGCTTCTGCATTAGAGCCGCTTTATCTTCAACTAAAATTATCTCACCTTTGGTAATAATTCCGATCCTGTCGGCCATTTCTTCGGCTTCTTCGATATAATGAGTTGTAAGAATTATTGTTACTCCGTCCTCTCTTAGCTTGCGGACCATTTCCCACATATCGCGGCGTAGCTCAACATCTACACCCGCAGTTGGCTCATCTAAAAATAAAATCTTTGGCTCATGCGAGAGAGCTTTTGCAATCAAGACCCTTCTCTTCATTCCACCTGAGAGGGTTATGATCTTTTCATCTTTTTTGTCCCACAAAGACAAATCACGAAGCACTTTTTCGATATACTCAGGATTGGGAGGTTTTCCGAAAAGTCCGCGGCTGTAGTTCATCGTTGCTATTACAGTTTCAAAAATATCCGTAGTCAGCTCTTGTGGGACCAGGCCGATCTTAGTTCTCGCTGCCCTGTATTCTTTTAAAATATCGTGCCCGTCTGCAAGCACAGTGCCTGCGCTAGGGTTCACAATTCCACATATGATGCTTATTAGCGTGGTTTTACCTGCGCCGTTTGGGCCAAGAAGTGCGAATATCTCACCCTCTTTTATATCAAGGTTGATATTATTTAACGCCTTAAGCCCTGAGGCATAGGTTTTATTTAGATTCTCTACAGATATAATACCTTTCACTTTGGTTCCTCAAGTTTTAAAAAGCATAAAGTATAGCATCTATTTTACATTTCACTTATTAGATTCTTTAGACTCAAGATTTGCTTCAGCATATTCTAGAAACATGAAGGGCGTATATATTCTTACCAAAAATATCGTTGACTACTAATAGTTAATACTTATACTCCTATTTAGGAGGAAGTAGCAAATGACAAACTTAATGAAAGCAATAATCTTAAACGTGGTTATGGTAGTACTTTTAGCAGGCGGCTTTCTGTACATAAATAATGTTGAGGCCGAATCAGCAAAGCCAGAGCTTATCAGTTTTGTCGAGCTTGATCTTAACACTTTCCCTGATGTTGGGATTGAAATTGCTCAGAATTCATGCGGCACAGAGACATGCACAGCTTCTCAGTGCTGCTGCTTAAATACTGAAACAGGAGCTCAGTGCTGCAGGACTGATGTTGACAAGAACTGCGTCTCATCGTGTCAAAAAAGTGATCCGTGTTAAAGGTTTATAGCCAAAACCTGAGAATTTAGTTAAAATTATATTAATACCATTAGAAGTCTGGGTGAATTTGAAAAAAATATAAAATTACCTCTTGAAATGGGGAAATTTGTGCTTATCCTATCAGTGCGCTAGAAAAGATGGGTTTTTAAACACAAAAGCGGGGAGTATAGAAAAATGTTACATACAGACAATATAGACAACTACAGAGCTAAAAACTCAAGACATATCTACATCGGTGAGCTTAAGAGAACAACCCTTAATAAGCCTGTTGAAGAGCTTGATGAGGGAGAAAAGCAGGACTACACCTCACTTCAAGAGCAGATGTTTTGGGGAAAGGAAAATGGATTTAACCTTGTTTTCACTAAAGATACCGGCAAAGTCGATTGCTGGATGATTAGAGACACGGATATGGATAAGTTAAATCCTATTTTCAGGCAGACTATCTTAGAAGTACTTTAACCAAGAATATAAATTACCTATAAAAGTTAAGCCGGATTCAATATTTTTTCTTATTAAGATCTAATTATTGTTTCCGGCTTTTTTGTGTTTTATTTCTTCTTTCATCAATAAATGTGTTAATCTCTAATTATTAGTAGTGTGTACAAGCGAGAGACAATATGGGCGAATATGATTCTGTTATAGAAAAGCTCAATACAAGAAAGCTGGAACTAGAACAGCGTCTTGATAGAGCCGAAGATTCTCTTAGAAAAACTCATGCTAAGGACTGGAGCGAGCAGGCTCAGGAGCGTGAGAACGACGAAGTTGTAGAGAGATTAGAAGAAAGCGCCCGTTTGGAGCTAAATCAGATCTATGACGCCCTAACAAGGGTAGAAAATGGTCTATATGGACAATGTGAAGTATGCGATGGCCCTATTAGGGCCGAGCGCTTAGAGGCTCTCCCATATACAAACCGCTGTTTTAACTGTGCAAGCGAGCTTGAATAACAAAAAATCCAGAATAATTCGCTACCTACAACCTATCAACTAATTTTTTCATTTTAACGCATCTTTTTCTTAGTATGGAATTCTAATACAGTATTGATTATATTAGGAAACATAGATTCAATCTTAAAGGATAGAAATATTGGCGGTTACTGAAGCACAAATAGAATATCTTGAGGATATGGCAACTCATATTCGTGAGGATGTGATAATTATGCTAGAGCAGGCGGGCTCTGGTCATTCTGCCGGCTCATTGGGCACTGCTGACATTTTCTCAACACTTTATTTTCATGTTATGAAGAATGATCCCAAAAAGCCAGATTGGCCCGAAAGGGATAAGTTTGTTTTAAGTAATGCCCATATATGCCCAGTTTTATACGCAACTCTGGCCGAGGCGGGTTACTATCCGAAAAAAGAAATAGCAACTCTGAGAAAATTAGGCTCAAGGCTTCAGGGGCATCCTCATAAAGGGGCTCTTCCCGGGCTTGAGGCATCAGGCGGGCCACTCGCTCAAGGCATTTCAATAGCAGCCGGGATGGCAATGACGGCTAAGATAGATCAGGCTAAGACAAAGGTTTACTGTATGGTCGGCGACGGGGAGATGAATGAGGGGCAGATTTGGGAAGCCCTTATGTTTATTGGGAAGAACCGCCTTCATAATTTCACCCTTATAGTGGATAGAAACAACATACAGATAGACGGTTTCACAGAGGACGTAATGCCGCTTGAGCCTCTTAAAGAAAAATTAACTTCATTTGGCTTTCACGTTATAGAGGTTGATGGACATAACATAAGACGACTGATAGAGGCTTTTGAAGAACCGATCTTTGAAAAACCCAAAGTGCTGTTGGCCCACACGATTCCAGGAAAGGGCGTAGATTTTATGGAGTTTAAGCCAGAGTGGCACGGAAAGCCTCCAAATAAAGAAGAAGCGGATAAAGCAATACAGGAGCTGGAGTCGCTAAGATCACTTGGCGGTAAAATAACTTGCGAGCATGAGTAATAAATTAAATTCAAAGCTTCATCTGGCTAGCAATATTATTGAAGGCCCAGAGCAGATTCCTACCAGAAACGGCTATGGCGAGGGGGTTGTAGAGGCAGGTCATGCGGATGAGAACGTAGTGGTTCTGTGCTGCGATCTTACTGAATCCACCAGAAACGCTGTCTTTAAAGAGACATTCCCTGATAGGTTTGTAGAGATTGGTATTGCTGAGCAGAATATGGCGGGAATCGGAGCAGGTATGGCATTTTCTGGAAAGATTCCATATATATCTTCTTATGCTACATTTAGCCCCGGCAGAAACTGGGACCAAATAAGGGTTAGCATCTGTTACAGCATGGCAAACGTTAAAATAATGGGCGCTCATGCAGGTATATCGGTAGGTCCTGACGGTGCAACACATCAGGCTATGGAAGATATAGCTATCACCAGGTGTCTTCCAAACCTTATTGTAATTGTTCCCTGTGATTATTGGGAAACTAAAAAGGCAACTCTTGCGATCGCTAAGATCAAAGATCCTGTTTATATGCGTTTTGGCAGAGAAAAAGTGCCGGTAATAACAACTGAGAAAACTCCCTTTAAAATTGGTAAGGCTGACACCTATAGAAATGGTTCTGATGTAACAGTTATAGCCTGCGGTTCTTTAGTTTATGAGGCGCTTGTGGCTGCCGAGAAACTAAGCACAAAGGGCATTGATGTGAGAGTAATTAATTGTTCAACGATAAAACCAATTGACGAAAAAGCAATTGTTAAAGCTGCTAAAGAAACAGGCGCAATAGTAACAGCAGAAGAGCACCAAGTACACGGTGGACTTGGCAGTGCGGTAGCCGAGGTTGTAGCCAAAAATAACCCGGTTCCAATGGAATATGTAGCTATGATGGACCGTTTTGGTGAGTCTGGCGAGCCTGATGAACTAATGCATAAGTTTGGATTGGACGATAAAGGTATTATAAAGGCAGTAAACAAGGTGTTAAAGCGTAAGTAGACTATCTTTGGGTTTATTTGCCAATAGTATCTAGTATCTGAGAAACAACTAAGTATGAGTTTTTGGCAACCTTATTGGCAAATTTAGTAAAGTCTTTTACTGAGTCCCCATTAACCTTATCAGACATAGTCCTTACAATTAAAAATGGTATTTTATTAAGTTCACATACCTGAGCTATTGCTCCTCCTTCCATCTCAATGGCATCGCCCTTTAACTCTTCAATAAGATATTTGTGATCCTTCATCTCTTTTCTTGTGATGAATTGATCTCCAGTCAGTATGCGGCCTTCTAGAATATTTGTATTGATTATTTTGGTTTTAAGAGCAAGTGATATTAATGTCTTATCCGCTTTGAAGAATCTGTGTTCACTGTAGGGGATCTCGCCTCTAGAGAATCCAAGAGCCTGGGCGTCAATATCATGTTGCACACAGTCTTTACTTAACACCACATCCCCAATTTCCAACTTAGAGTTTAAGGCGCCCCCAACTCCGGTGAAAATCACGGCACTTGGATTAAATTCATCAATCAGACGCTCACAGACCATCGCTGCAAACACCTTGCCGACTCCGCATTTAACGATTACAACACTTTTATTTAAAAGTTCTGCCTTAGTGAAAGTAAACTCGTTCCAAGGAATTTCCTTTTCCACGTTTGAATGACTCAAAAGTTCTTCAACCTCTGAATCCATTGCGCCAATTAAGGAAATGGGTCTTTCATTGCTCATATCAAATCTTGGTTTAAGGCTCTATCTTGTACCAGATATCTTTTATGTATCCGGCTTGATCAGTCTGAGCTACCTGTTTAACTATCTCAGGCGTTCCGTTTAAACATTTCCATTCATATACTGTGCTGCGACCGCTGGCGTACATTGGGATGACATCTGAGTCCGGGTTCTCACCGCAGTAATTTATCATGCCGTCGTTGGGCTCTTTTGATACATCTGCTTTTTCTTCGCAAGGAATATTATTACCTACAAAACAGCCATAGACGCTGCCATCCATACAGCGCCAGTATGTGCCTTCTGCAAATTTGTCATTCGGATAATCTTGAGCAACTCCTACATCCTTTCGTAATTGCTCTGCTATACTTTCCGGAACTTTGGCACCAGTATATTCAACCCCCGGTCTGTCAATTGTTCCGGCCACTTCGCAATACTCAAATGGGTCCTCATAAGTTTTATTTGCACTCACGTTCGTTTCACTATTATCCGCACTGCAAGCCGATAAAATTAGTGCGGTTATAAAGATTGAAAATAGATATTTGCTTGTGTTCAAGATACCCTCCGCTTTGTTTTAGTTCTTCCAACATTATAAAGAACCTTGTGCTAATTCCCAAGG
>JBCCIH010000100.1 GCA_039028315.1 Thermodesulfobacteriota bacterium
TGATCTTGATTACACAAAGTTTGTATGTGTAGAGACTACGAATGCAGCGCAAGATATAATAGAAATAGCACCAAATGGAAAGCACAGCTTGGAAGTGGTGATCAGCGTAGAAAATCTAAAATAAAATGAATCCTAATACAACAGTGTTACGTATAATTGATTGAATAGGAGGCAATACAAATGAGAAAATATATAATAATTGCAGCAGTTTTACTTTTGTTTGTGGGGTTTAAATATGCTGCGTTTAATAACTATTCGCAAAATACTTCTGAAGCGGCCGAAGAAAAAACTTCTGCCAAATTATCAAAGGAAGAATTAAAGGAAAAACTAACACCGCTTCAGTATAAAGTCACGCAAGAAGATGCCACTGAAAGAGCATTTAGTAATGAATACTGGGATAACAAAAAACCTGGTATATATGTTGATATTGTATCAGGTGAGCCGCTATTTAGCTCAACTGACAAGTATAAATCAGGAACTGGTTGGCCAAGTTTTACTCAGCCTCTAGTAGAAGAGAATATTGTTGAAGTAGAAGATTTCAAGCTACTAATGAAGAGAACTGAGGTTAGAAGTAAGAATGCAGATTCTCACTTGGGGCATGTGTTTAATGATGGCCCTGATCCAACTGGGCTTAGGTACTGTATAAACTCAGCATCACTAAGATTTATTCCTGCTGAAGATCTCAAAAAAGAAGGTTATGAAGAATATGTAGTGCTATTTGAATAAGCTGTAATTCTCCGAAAGGGTTTTTATGCCGGGATAGTCAGATATTGGCTATTCCCGGCATTCTATTTTTGAACAGATTATTTAACCATATAAGGCAGGGATAGATCTTCAGAGAGAACACCATATACTTCATATACGCCTAACAGTGGTCTTTCCTTATCATTTATGTTTACTTCCATATATGCACTTACTGCGTCATAGTTAAATTGTTTTTTATGATTCACTCTCTGAGCCGGTACTAAGACTCTTAAAGCTTTCTTATCTGTAACCACTGAATATCCAGGCGAGTCCATATACATTGGCATACCTGGATTTGTTGGGGGAAGTACAACAGATCTGTCTTCTTTTTTTAATTCAACCACTGATAGCCCGCCTTTGACCCGTTTATCTGGTCCAAGTAGCACCCAGTGTGTATGCCAGATAACTCCATCATCTTTGTAGTCACCGTTATTGTTCTCATCCCAAAGGGGTGTGTCATCAAAATCAGGATGGGCTGTTACAGCCAACGCGACTATTCCCTCCATCTTGTTAAACCCCACATCCTCTGGGCTAAGTGTTGTAGGAAAGACATATCCTAGAACTGGCGCACCATCCAGTCCACCTCTAGCAGATGGAACGGTGTTGCCGGCCTTGCCATCTGTAAATAATTGAAATACCAATAAATCCAAATCGTCCATGTAATTAACTTGGGCCTCTTTGATGTTCATGTCCTTTGTACCTAGGGCTTTTATTTCATCCGGAGTAGCAACTTGTGCAAAAGGTTTATGGGCACCTAGCACCAGAACCAATAACGCTATATTGACTGAAATTAACATTTTTGATAACAACATTTGTAATACCTCCTTAATATAGTATTGAGTCGATACTAATTATAAAATGGCAATCTTGTTTGTCAAGCTCGTATCGACACGATACAATATAAAGATATGAATGACTCACAGATAGGGCCTCTAATAGAAAGGATAGGAAATTTGCTTAGATCTGAGCAAAGGGTTGCTGGGGCTGACTTAGGCCTTCAGGCAGTCCATCTACAAATCCTAAGTTATCTCTCACTTTGCAATCGATACAGTAATACTCCTGCAGGTGTCACTGAATATATCGGCGCTACAAAGGGAACAATTTCTCAAAGCATTAATGTTTTAGAGGGTAAGGGCTTTATAGAAAAAGTGCCGGATTCACAGGATGGTAGAATTACTCATTTGGAACTGAGTAAAATTGGCAGATCATTTATTCATAATAATTCTCCTCTAAAAGAGTTTTCAAATACTTTTAAAGAATTCGATGATAAAGACTCTGCTAGACTCTCAGAAATACTTACGGAGCTATTAACTATGCTTCAGCGTAAGAACAATGGCAGACTATTTGGGGTATGTCATACATGTAAATATTTTAATCGAAATGGTCTTGGCAAATCCCACCAGTGTGGGCTTACTTTAGAGCCACTATCAGACAAAGAATCTCTGCAAATATGCAGGGAGCATGAAAAGCCTATCCTAGAAGCCGTCTGAGCTAACTACAGTATCAACTCAGTATTTGAATATGCTCCGTACCAGCCAAACCAAAAGGCTCTGTGAGCTGGCAAGCGGTATAATTCCTTTCCATCAGCAGATATTAGTTTATCTTCTGATAAAACCCATTTTGTACCGTTGCCATCGGTGACAGTGCTTTTTTGATCCCAACTTTTAAATTTAGTGCCCTTTGTTTCATACACTCTCGAAGCACCTGATTTATCAGTTAAGACTATGAAATCTAGATTCCCTATCTTTTTTTCATATAGAGGGTTTTTAGATAGATAACCAATGCTAATTGCAAGTGGTTTGTCCGGGTATTGGCTAAATATAAGACCTAGTACTTCGTCTTTATTTTTAAGACGTTTATCTAATTTTGGGACATTAAACATTAGCTCGTCAGTTGCGAAGTAATCTCTGTAAGCAGCGCCTTCAGAATAATCTCTCCTATGTCCCGTATCTAAAGATAGTACTTTTGTATCTGGGTGACGCTTTTTCCACTCTCCCCAGGTTGTGGTCACGATGCTCATTCTCTCAAGTTCTATCTCTTTATCAGCCAGTGGTCCTATAACAGGTTTTCCCCAAAGAGTGTTCCAAAGTGACTGGGTTTCTTTGTCGTACATAAGTTTATTTGATCTATATAGAAATCCACTTGTCCCAATTTCGTGATTCTTTCCGTCATGAACTGTATTGTATAAAATCATCGAGCCGCAAAGAGTACAGTAAACCCCCGCTACTTTCTCTCCGCCAACAGTATCAACAAACATCTCATGCCATGCCATGATCCGCTTGGGATATGCACGCGCGTCACCATTTACCTCAATTCCAAACACGATGTTATCATTATCTAGATATTTAGCTTCCTTGGCCGGTATCATGTTGGGATTTCTAAGAGGGGGGATGCCGTCTTGTCTTACACCTCCCCAGCGGACTTCATCTAGTCTAATTTTATTAGTCCTATTACTTGAAAAATAGCCCTTAAACTTGGGATCAATCAAACTATAGAGTAACGATTTGAATTCTGGATACTGTGGGTGTGCCATCTCTTCTTTACTCCAAATCCATTCATACCATTTATCCAATTCATACCCATAGCTTTGTCCAGTTTTTTCTTCAAGCAAAGTCACAAGCTTTGCTGTAAATGACGGGTCACTGTTTAAATATATCGCCTCAATCATCATCACAGGGAACGAGCTCTCCCAGTTCTCACTGATATAATTATATGCCTTATCTCTATCTTCTGGCGGAGATGCTATCAACGCCACAAATGAAACAGGAACTAAGTTTTCTTTGGCAACTTGAGAGAAAGTTTCTTGTGAATGACTTATTAGAGGATAGATCAATAAGCCTAGAATTATTGCTGTTAAAAGCGTAATTTTTGTTAGTCTTTTGTTTCTCATAGTAAAATATTAGATTCCATCTCAATAAAAAAGTTGCAAGAGCTATGATTCACTATAACTGTGCATTTCTCAAATTCCTGGTATAATTTACGGCTTATATTGATTAATAAGTGCTTAAAAAGACTAATAAAATCTATTTATATTCAAGGGGTTAGTACTGATGAAAGTTAATATGGAAAATTTGAGCGATACTCGGAGAAAGCTGGAAGTAGTAGTTCCTGCAGAGGACGTGAAAAAACAAAGAGATGCCGTGTTTAAAGAAATTTATAGCGTTGCCAAAGTAAAAGGCTTTAGACCGGGTAAGGCGCCTGCTAATGTGGTTGAGGCAATGTATAAGAGTGAGATATTGAGTGAAACAATGCAGAAAATACTCTCCACTACTCTTGAAAAAGCTCTGACAGAGGCAAAAGTAAATCCTTTAAACCGCCCTGAGATAACCCCTCCGGATGACCTAGATCCGAATAAGGACTTTGAATACATCGTTGTATTTGAGGTACTTCCCGAGATTGAGCTCGGACAATA
Source organism: Thermodesulfobacteriota bacterium (assembly GCA_039028315.1). Lineage (NCBI taxonomy): Bacteria > Pseudomonadati > Thermodesulfobacteriota > Thermodesulfobacteriota bacterium. Next base: position 4,157 of record JBCCIH010000100.1, read on the forward strand.
CAAAGAGATAAAGCTTAAAAAAGATAAAAGGCCAGTTAAAGACGATGAAATAAAAGAGGCCATTGAACACTTAAGAGAGCACAAAGCAGACCTAAAGCCATATGAAAAGAAGAAAGCCGTCAAAGACGGAGATGTTGTAATAGTTGATTTTGAAGGATCTCTGGACGGAAATCCAATAAAAGACCTAAAGAGAGAGGATGTGCAGTTTGTTGTTGGTGAAAAGAAGATGATTCCAGAGTTTGAAGAAGCAGTTGTGGGCATGAAAAAAGAAGAGCAAAAAGAGTTTGATGTTACGTATGATGATCAATTTCCAATTGAAGAGGCTCGAAATAAAGCAGTGCACTATGTTTTAACATTAAAAGACGTTCTTAAAAGAACTTTGCCCAAGGTCGATGATGAACTAGCTAAAGGAATTGGACTTGAATCACTTAAGGACCTTAAAGAGAAAATTAGCGAGGATCTATCTCAACAAATTGAAAAAGGCGCCCAAACTAAGATGAGAAGAGAGCTTATGGACATTTTGGTTGAAAATAATCCATCGATAGAAGCTCCCCAGAGCCTTGTAGAGCAAGAGGCTGAGAGATTGGTGCAAAGCGTGCAGCAAAACATACAGCAACAAGGTGCACCTCCAATGGATTTGAGTGAGGAGCAGCTTGAAGAAATAAAGGATCACGCACTTAGAAACGTAAAAGCGTCGATTGTGCTTGGCGAAATATCCAGAAAAGAGGGGCTAACTGTAACAGAAGATGATATAAATGAGAATCTAAGTGCTGTTGCAATGCAACATAATATGCAGACAGAGCAAATACGCGAATTATATGAAAAAAACAATTTATTGGAGGGGCTTGAAGCCAATCTAACAGAGAAGAAAGTCATTGATTTTATTGTCGATAATGCCGATATTGATGAGGTTTTAGTGGAAGAAAATCACGTTGACAATGAAGCCTAGTATCTGTATACTCAAAAGTAATGTCCAGCTACGTACCGATAGTAATTGAGCAAACCAGCAGGGGCGAGAGGGCATATGATATTTTCTCCCGTTTATTAAAAGACAGGATAATTTTCATTGGTTCCGCAATTAATGACGCAGTTGCTGATACAGTTATAGCTCAGCTTCTGTTTTTAGAGTCTGAGAACCCTGAAAAAGATATATATGTCTATGTAAATTCCCCTGGCGGAGTCGTAACTTCCGGGCTCGCAATATATGACACTATGCAATATGTAAAGCCAGATGTGGCTACAATGTGCATTGGTCAAGCTGCGAGTATGGGAGCGGTACTCTTGGCCGCTGGTGCTAAGGGCAAGAGGTATGCACTTCCTAATGCCAGAGTCATGATACATCAAGTGCTTGGCGGTGTAGAAGGGCAAGCTACGGACATCGAGATACATGCTAAAGAGATTTTGAGAATCAGAGAAGATATAAATGAGGTATTAGCACACCATACAGGTCAGCCAATAGATAAAATTAGAGTTGATACAGAAAGAGATTTTTTCCTAAAACCACAAGATGCCTTAGAGTATGGTCTAATTGATGCTATAATTACTCACAGAGAGGAGGCTCAAAAGTGACTTCAAAACGAGACGCTAAAGAGGGAAAGCTATACTGCTCTTTTTGCGGAAAGAGCCAAAAAGAAGTTAGAAAACTTATTGCCGGGCCCACAGTATACATTTGCAATGAGTGTATAGAGCTTTGTAATGAGATAATAGCTGATGAAGAGGCAAAAGAAGGCGTCCTTAAAAAACGTTATTCAAGCCTTCCAACGCCGCCTCAAATAAAGAAATTCTTAGACGAATACGTTATCGGCCAGGATAGGGCGAAGAAAATTTTATCTGTAGCCGTATATAACCACTACAAAAGAGTAGAGCTAAACGCATATTCAAATAATAAGAGAAATGCCGATGTAGAGGTACAAAAAAGTAATATCTTAATGATCGGCCCTACTGGAAGCGGTAAAACACTTCTAGCTCAAACACTAGCCAGATTACTTGATGTTCCATTTACCATTGTGGACGCTACTTGTTATACAGAGGCTGGCTATGTGGGTGAGGACGTTGAAAACATGATAGTCAGTTTATTGCAAGCTGCAGATTATGACCTTGAAAGGGCTTCAAAAGGTATTATATATATAGACGAGATTGATAAACTGGCACGTAAAAGCGGGGACAGCCCATCAATAACAAGGGATGTTTCAGGTGAGGGCGTGCAGCAGGCTCTGCTAAAGATAATGGAAGGTACCAAAGCAAATGTGCCGCCTAAAGGTGGTAGAAAACACCCTCAGCAAGAGTTTTTGCAGATAGATACAACTAACATACTATTTATCTGCGGTGGTGCTTTCGTCGGGCTTGAAGACCTTATCAGGCAGAGAATAGGAGAGAAATCAATAGGTTTTGAAGCAAGTCTTGGAAACATAGATGATAAAGATCTAGGCGCTGTTCTTAGAGAGGTGCAGCCCGAGGATCAAATATTCTTTGGACTCATACCGGAATTTGTAGGAAGGATTCCAGTTGTGGCTACTTTAGAAGAGTTAAGTGAAGACTCATTTATCGAGATTCTTACAAAACCTAAGAATGCAATTATTAAGCAGTTTCAAAAACTTATGGAGCTTGAAGGAGTTGAGCTTGAAGTTACAGATGAAGCGCTTGCCGAAATCGCCAAAGAGGCTATTAAGAGGAAAACCGGCGCTAGAGGTTTAAGAGCTATCATTGAAACTATTATGCTTGATATTTCCTACGAGGTTCCATCATTAAAAGGACTTACACGTTGTGTTATATCTGAAGAGGTGATTAAGGGTACGGGCGACCCACTCTTTATTTACGAGGAGGAAGCCCGCTTAGGTACATAAGGTATTTAGGTGCATAGGATGTAATTCCAGTTTTAGAGGAGAATGACATGCCAATGTTCGAGAATGAAGGATCGACTCAGGTAGAAACCCTACCGTTATTACCGTTAAGAGATGTTGTGATATTCCCATACATGGTAGCTCCGCTTTTTGTGGGACGTGAGAAATCTATTCGCGCTCTGGAAGAAGCAATGAAGAAAAACAAGGAAATTTTCCTTGTTGCTCAAAAGGATGCTAAAACCAATGATCCTACTGAGAAAGATATTTATGATATAGGAACAATTGGAACGATTGTGCAGATGTTAAGATTGCCAGACGGCACAGTAAAAGTTCTAGTTGAAGGTAAGAGTAGGGCATGTTTGAGGAATTATCTGCCAAATAAAAGCTACTTCATGGTAGAAGTTGAAAACATACCAGAGCGTGATGATATAGGCGTTGAGACAGAAGCGCTAATCCGCACCTTGGTAACAGCTTTCGAGAACTACGTGAAGTTGAACAAGAAAATTCCATCAGAAGTGCTTGTAACAGTATCATCAATAGAAGAGCCGGGAAGACTCTCAGATACTATCTCCTCACACCTGAGCTTTAAGCTTGAAGATAAGCAGGAGATACTTGAGACAATCAATCCTGCAGAAAGGCTGGAAAAACTTTATGAGAAGATTCAAGCCGAAGTAGAAATTATGCAGATTGAGAAGAAAATCCGCGGCCGAGTCAAAAAGCAGATGGAAAAGGCTCAGAAAGAATACTATCTAACTGAGCAAATGAGAGCGATACAAAAAGAGCTCGGTGAAAAAGATGATCTTAAGTCAGAAATTCAAGAGTTTGAGGACAAACTCAAGAAGAAAAAGATGACTGAAGAAGCTGAGCAGAAAGTTAAAAAGGAAATCAAAAAATTAAAACAGATGTCACCTATGTCTGCTGAGGCAACAGTGGTCAGGAACTATATTGATTGGCTACTTTCTATCCCGTGGCAAGATGAATCCACTGACGATAGAATTGATATTAAAGAAGCCCAGCAGATCTTAGATGACGATCATTTTGGACTTGAAAAGCCCAAAGAGCGAATTCTTGAATATCTAGCGGTACAGGCTCTAACAAAGACAATAAAAGGGCCTATACTTTGCTTTGTAGGGCCTCCTGGAGTTGGTAAGACTTCTTTGGCTAAATCAATTGCTCAGGCTATGGGACGTAAATTCATTAGAATCTCCCTTGGCGGTGTAAGAGATGAGGCTGAGATTAGAGGACATCGTAGAACCTATATTGGTGCTCTTCCAGGGAAAATCGTTCAAGGCATAAGGAAAGCTGGAACTAACAACCCAGTATTTCTGCTAGATGAAATCGACAAACTAGGAATGGATTTCAGGGGCGATCCCGCATCTGCGCTACTAGAAGCGCTTGATCCGGAGCAGAACGGAACATTTAACGATCATTATCTAGAAGTAGACTATGACCTTTCAAACGTTATGTTCATTACAACTGCTAACGTTCTACATACAATCCCGTGGGCGCTTCAGGACAGAATGGAGATTATAAGAATCTCCGGATACACAGAAGATGAAAAGCTAGAAATAGCTAAGAAATTTCTTGTTCCTAAACAGCGCGATGCTCACGGTCTTAAGCAGGATAACCTTAAGATGTCAGATAACACTCTTTTAGATGTTATCAGATATTACACTCGTGAAGCAGGCGTTAGAACGCTTGAGCGTGAGATAGCAACACTATGCAGAAA
>JBCCIH010000101.1 GCA_039028315.1 Thermodesulfobacteriota bacterium
CGAAGATTTCAACAAATGCCTTTAATTATTCCAACTGTATTTAGGTCATTTCTTTTTTGCATCTACGTAGCGCTCTTTAAAATTCTCGAACATACTGCTATAGGACTGTTTCATGGTGAAGGCCTGACAGCCGGGTTCTATGAGATTATTGGAAAGGACAGCAATCAAATTCTTGCTACAGCTTTGGTCACATTCTGCGCGTTTTTACCATTTTTTGGCATCAAAGAATTAGGTCTAGTTATGGGCCCGGGTAAACTGAGCAAACTATTTTTCCGCAAAAGGTTTAGCTATCAAGGGATGCACAAGATATAGCAAATAATCTAGCAGAAAAGCCCTCTAAAGCCTGAGGCCAATGGTTAGAATCCCCTATCGCCCTTATTTTAAGCTAACACATTGTGGACGTGTTAGGTTGCCTTGCCTCTCTTTACATCTTTCATGATTAGAAAAATTATAGCAAAGGCTACTACGCATATTCCCATTAAGAATATAAAAGCCCCACTATACCCCCTCATAAAGGAATGCTCAAATATGGGAAGTATCTTATCCGCTGTTGCGTCAGTAAACTGGGACAATATATGCTTTGATTTGTCGGGATCGGAGAGAAGACTCCTTATAAGATCGCGCTGTTCATGACTGAGCTGTACTCCTGATGAAGCAAGTCCATTATCTAAATTATCTTTCTCGAGTAATCTAAAGATAATACCGGCAATGGCTAATCCTATAGCTCCCCCAAAATTCTGTATAGTCCAAAGAGCACCGGTAGCAGTTCCTGCAAATTCCTTCGGAACAGATGATATTGCGGCAAAAGCACCCGAGCCGTATATGAATCCCCAGCCAATACCCATAAATATGAACCCTAATAATATGTAAATATGGGTACTATTAATGCTAAAGGTAGACTGCATCAAAGCGCTCACAGCCAATGCTGCTAGTCCTACTAGGATTGGGAGCTTCGCACCTCTCTTATCTACGATCTTACCTGAGTACGGAGCTACCAAAATAATTAGCACCGTAACTGACAAAAGAAAATAGCCAATATGTGAGGAGTCTTCTCCGCGTATGTTGCCCAGGTAAAGAGGCATTAGAAAAAATGCTGCGTACGCAAATGCAAGCAGGCTAAAATTAGCGAGAGCGCCTGACATAAAGCCTCTGTTTAGAAATAAATCAAAGTCGAGAATCGGAGAACTTACGCGTTTTTCGACTATATATAGTGCAATTAATGATATCGCTGCAACAATAAACAGCATTATTGTTTTAGATGAGAACCAACCCCACACAGAAGCTTGTATAAGAACTGTTATTAAAGAGCCTATGCCAATTATCATCAATATAAAACCAGGCCAGTCTATCTTCTTATTGGAAACTTTATGTTGTATATCTCTTACACTCATTAAACATATTAGAGTGCCGATAACCAAAACTGGTATGTTTACGAAAAAGACCCATCTCCAGCTTAGTGAGCTTACAATGATTCCTCCTAAAACCGGCCCAATAGCAAGACCAATTCCTGTAGCGCTGGTCCATAAACCGATTGCTCTCCCACGTTCATTCTCTGAAAATATATTTGATATCAGAGCAAGGCTTGCAGGAATTATAATAGCGTTGGAAAATCCTTGAAGCGCGCGAAAGATAATAAGCATATCGCCGTTTGATGAAAGACCTCCCATCAAAGTTGATATACCGAACACTACAGCTCCTATGTATAGGAATAATCTACTTCCAAATATATCTCCCATTCTTCCTATGTTTACCATGAATATGCAGTTGGCCAGTACAAAAGCATTCATAACCCACTGCAGCTCCACATAATTCATCTGTAGGCTTGATTGGATTGAAGGTAGAGCTGTGCTTACAATAGTGAAATCGAGATATGCTACAACACTTAAAATACTTATGCCTGAAAGCGCCCACCACTTTCTATTTGAATCGGAAATTGGAATACGCTTGACCCTCCTTTACCTTAGTCAAAATATAGTGAGTTCTAATAAAATTAGCAAGCATATATTAATAGAAATCCGGGGTTCGAATCCCCTATCACCCCTCTTTATATATTAATTAGCTACCAATTTACCAAATATATAGTCATCTACTATCTTTTTATTATGATTATGATACTGACAATAATTACCAATTGGTAAAAATAACCGTCTAATGGCCTGTAATTATTATATATTTCTGAATAGATCTGCTTGACAAGTTTATAATCACAGTTACAGTTATGAAGTTGATATTTATTATCAATTTAGTTAAGAAGGGGCGAAAATGGCCCTAATATATAATATAAAGGAGGAAGGCTTTATGTTTGGCAAAAAAAGTCTTTTATCAGTGATTTTTGTTGTTTTACTTAGCTTTGGCCTTATTGGAGGGTGTGGTGGTTCAAGCTCTAACAATAATGGCGGTGGCGGAGGAGGCGGTGGTGGTACCAACGACGCCTTGATCCAAGCCATTATTAATCAGTATGTTGATAACGTAGTTATCGCTACATATGGAGTTCTTGCAGATCGTTCAAGCGATCTTAAAGAAGCTGTTGAGGATTTGAGAGACGATCCTACGGATGAAAATCTTGAGGCTGCTAGAGATGCATGGGTAGTTGCAAGAAGACCATGGGAGCAGACAGAGGCTTGGTTGTTTGGACCAGTGGATGCAAAAGGACACGACCCTGCACTTGATTCCTGGCCTGTAAACCGTACTGACCTACAAGCACTTCTTGATAGTGATGTAGATTTCACACCAGAGTTTATAAGAACAGCTGACCCGCTTCTAAAAGGATTTCACGGCGCTGAGTTCATTCTTTTTGACTTTGAAATAGAAGACCTAGGTGATAGAGAATTTGAATATCTTGTAGCTGTTGCTTGCGACATCGAACTTACAGCAGATGAGCTATTTACCGACTGGACACAGGGCGACGGTGGACTATTCACAGAGCCTTTCGGTCAGACTATGAAGACTGCAGGTCCTGGCAACAATGTATTTCCTTCACTAGTTACTGCACTTCAGCAAATAATTGACGGCATGTCAATTATTATTGATGAGGTTTCAGCTGGTAAAATTGCTGACCCATTTGATACAGGAGATGTAGAGTCAGTGGAAAGTCAGTTCAGCTTTAACTCACTCTTAGACTTCCAAAATGACATCAGAGGCGTGCAGAACGCTTGGCTTGGTGACTATCCGGATGAAGGACTATTTGGTCAAGGGTTAAATGATCTAATTTTCCTTGAGGACCCTGCTCTAACTGCTCAGGTTACTAACGAAATTGCAGCAGCTATTGCAGCTATTGGTAATATTCCACCACCATTTAGAGATGCAATCAACGATCCTGATGCAGCTGATGAAATTGTAGCTGCTCAGAATGCGCTTGATACATTGTTTGCTACTTTGAATGGACCGGTACTTGATATTATCAATTCTCAATAAATTCATGCTATACTAAGTGCCAATCTCAGCGGAACAAACGTTCCGCTGAGAAATCTAAATTAAAGCTAAGGTTAATTAGGAGAGTATTTAAGAATGAAAATATTAGGATTGAAAGGGAGATTGCGTTTTTTATTGCCTATTATGTTAGTTATAACATCATTTGGAATAATAGGAGGATGCGGAAGCTCTGATGGAGGCAACGCAGGTATGGGCATTGTTGTTGACCCAATAGTTCCTGCCGGAGGAGATACAAGTATTGATACTCGATCAGGTTTCGCATTTGATAACCCTGCTCCTAACCTTACTCCAGAGCTAGAGGCAGACCATGTTGCGGGTGATATAGATTTTGGAGATAGATTTGTTAGTGCTCCATCACCAGTTAACCCTGGTCTTGGGCCTTTATTTAATAATGTTTCATGCGAGTCCTGTCATACAAAAAACGGACGAGGACAGCCGATCTTTCAGGATGACAATTTAAGAAGTCAGCCTCTTATAAGAGTTTCACTACCTCAAGGAACGCCAGAATTCCCGGGTGGTCCGGTTCCTGTGCCTGGTATAGGTACTCAGATCCAGGACCATGCAATCGAGGGATTTGTGCCTGAGGCAGATATAGTACTCTCTTTTGAAGAGATGCCTGGACAATACCCTGACGGCACCCCATATAGCCTTAGAAAACCCATTTTAACAATTACACTTGCTGACGGTACTCCTATTGGTCAGGATATTCAAACTTCGATGCGTATACCGCCACCTGTGATTGGTCTTGGTCTTTTAGAAGCAATATCAGAGGAGACGCTTTTTGAATTCGCAGACCCTAATGATGAAGACGGGGACGGAGTATCCGGCAGAGTAAACATGGTATGGAACATTGTTGAATCAAGGACAGAGGTAGGAAGGTTCGGCCGAAAAGCAAATAACCCTAATCTAAGGCAGCAAACTTCTACAGCGTATTTCAATGATATGGGTGTTTCTAACCCTGACTTAAGAGACCCTGATGGTTTTTCTGACATTGATGAAGACACTCTTGCTAAGGCCACATTTTATGTACAGAGTCTGGCAGTACCAAACAGACTTCCTACGACAAATCCCGATGCCGGACGCGGCGAGGAGTTGTTTTATGCTGTGGGTTGCATCGCTTGTCACAAGCCTACTATAGTAACTGGGCAGCACCCTGATGGATTCACGCAATTTTCAAACCAGACTATTCAGGCTTTCACTGATCTCTTGCTTCATGACATGGGAGAAGGACTTGCTGATAATAGACCTGATTTCTCAGCAAACGGTCGTGAGTGGCGTACGCCGCCGCTTTGGGGATTAGGGCTAGTGCGTACGATTTCCGGTGGACCGGCCAATTATCTTCATGACGGCAGAGCAAGAACTATTGAAGAGGCAATCCTTTGGCACGGAGGAGAAGCAGAAACTGCAGTTGATGGTTTTAAGAACCTCTCTGCAGAAGAACGTGCAATGGTCTTATTTTTCTTAAGCACATTATAGGATAAAAGCGATAAAGAAAATATCAGAGGATGGACATGGATGATGAAAAAATATAATTACATACTATTAGCACTAATTTTATTGATACCTGGCTTAGTGCTGCCAAACCCCGCTTACTCCCAGAGCCCAACTAAATCAGAGCTTGAAGAAATAAAGCAGATGATGATTGAGCTTAAAAAGGATAATGAAAGAAAAGCTAAAGAAATTGAGGAGATGCGTAAGCAAAATGCTGAGCAGATCCAGGCATTAGAGGAAAAAATTAATGAGCTCTCGATAGAAAAAGCCAGAGAGCCGATTCTAGCAAAACCTAAACCACCAAAAACAGAACAGGAATACAAAGAGGAGTTTTACTCCGACCCAGATAAGTACTCTGATAAATACAGCTTCTTTGACAAGGTCAATAGCGGAGAAAAACCCTACAAGCTTCTATACAGCAAGGGACCGTTTTCTCTTCAATGGAGTGGTTATGCTGATTTGCTTGTCTCATGGTTTGACCACGGACCGGACCAAACCCGTCCCGGAGGAGCAGAGCCTAACAGCAGACTTGTATTTGACCTAGTTAGATTTGTTCTTGAACTAGAAGGTGAGATGTGGGCAGATATTGGATTTGAAGTAGAGATTGAGTTTGAGCACGGCGGAACTGGAGCCACGCTAGAAAGAGAATTTGAAGAGTTTGGAGAGATTGAGGCAGAGGTTGAAAATGGTGGTGAGGTAATCATTGAAGAACTATACGTTTGGAAAAAATTCTCAGACTGGGGAAAACTTAAAGCAGGACGTTTTTACCTGGCATTTGGACTCATACAGTATCTAGTAAAGCCAACGAACTACCTAGCTCCAAGAAGGCCAGAAGCAGAGCTTAGTATCATTCCTGGTATTTGGGATGAGATTGGTGTTAGTTTCCAATACTATGTTAATAAAAACTTGGATATAACCTTTCAGGTGGTTAACGGTCTTGATTCATCTTTCTTTGGATCACTTGGATTTATAAGAGAAGGTCAGCAAGGAAAATTTGAACTAATCGAAGCTGATGGTTTAGCTCTAGTTGGTCGTGTGGACTATAAATTCCCTGAGTTTGGATGGCTTATTGGAACTTCGGCCTACTACGGCTTTAATACAAATGCTAATAGACCCCTGGAAGATCTAAAGGGTGTAGATTCTCCACTTCTACTTCTTGATATTCATACAATACTTCAACATGGAAGATGGAGAGCAAACGCAGTTGGTATATATGGCCACCTTTGGAACGCTCAGGAAATATCTGAGAGAAACTCAAGACTACCGAACTCTCTTGGCGCACCTAGAACACCTGTTTCAGATCAGGCTGTTGCAGCTTGGGGAGAGGTTGGATATAACATAAACACTTTCGTAGGGCTTGATTATCTCCACCGTTTGGAGCCGTTTGCAAGGGTTGATTACTACGATACTGTTTATAACCCAAGAGAGACAGTGTTTGATAACCCAAGATTTGAAAATACGCTTCTTACTGGCGGGATATCATATACTTTCGCAAACTCAGTGTTTATTAAAATGGACTATGGTTACAGAATTATCGCTGCTGATGATATAAGAAATGAAAGTACAATTAACTTTGCTTGGGGATTTGTGTATTAATAAAATTACTTGCTTGGAGTGTGGGTGATTACGAAATATATGTAAGTATTTTTGGTCTATTAAACGATCACCTCACACCTTAATACTTTCCACCACAATAGCATTTAGACACTCCGAGGTCCTGGGATCCAATCCCCCACATTACCAGCTCTTTATAAAAAAGGAGCCGACACTTTCATGCCGAGACCCCAATCTAAATTGATTTTATGATTGAATAGTTGTTAAGGTAGTTCAAAACTAATACATATCCAGTTTGTTGACTGCTTAAATATAGTAGAATATATTCTATATTATTTTGTTAATGTGTCTTAAACCCGCCTAATTCAATAATTACACAATCATCAATATATATCTATTTTTGTAAATAACTTGATATTTTCTTATTCATGGATGATAATCATATTCTAAAATCGGGAATTAACTATTTCTTGTAAATAATTTAAAACAAAAGTATGAAACATTCGTTCAAATTACTAATAACTATACTAATAACTATATGCTGCGGAGCTCATGGATTTGCTCAAGATAGCGAAGATAATTCTAAAGAGCTTGAACCAGTAGTAATAACGGAAGAACCAATTGAAGATTCCTATATGGTTGATGATGCATCTTCTGCTACAAAGACTGACACGCCAATTAAATATATCCCACAATCTGTTGAAGTAATTGATCAAGACCTAATCCGTGACCAAGGCGCAATACGGCTTCGTGATGTAATCTACAATATCCCCGGCGCTTCACCTGGAGAGGTTAGTACTCTTCCGTTTCTTATTAGGGGTTTTATGGCAGAGATCTTAAGAGACGGGTTTACGCCGAGCAGTTTCTTGGCAGCAAACAGAACAGAAGAAGAATTGACCAACGTTCAGAGAATAGAAGTCGTACAGGGACCTGAATCCATTCTATATGGAAATGTTTCTGCAGGTGGGATAATAAATCTGATTACCAAAGAAGCCCTACCTTATACATATGTATCTCCCGAGCTAAACTACGGTAGTTTTGATTTCTACCGCGCAGCGATTGATATTGGAGGTCCTATACTTCCTGATAAAAGTGTACTTGGACGTTTTAACGCTTCATATCTAAATACGAATAGTTTTAGAAGATTTATTAAGGAGCAAACCTTCTTCTTTGCGCCTGTAGTTTCTTATTTCATAACTCCAAAAGTAAAACTGACTTTTCATGGTGAATACCACAATGTAGACACACCGGTAGACCAAGGTCTAGTAGCTGTGGGATCTAGAGTAGCAAATATCCCTATAAGTAGGTATCTCGGAGAGCCGGGAGACTCTGGAAGTCTTGAGAGATTCACACCACGCATAACTTTAGAATCTGAACTCACCGACAATATAAGAATGAGAAATTCATTTAGGTATTCCAAAACAAAAGTAAGAGTTGACGGCCATCAGGCTGGTTTTCTACTGCCTGATGACATAACACTTATCAGAACGTTAGTAGACTTTAATCAGGATAATGATATATACACCACTCAAAATGAGCTGTTCGTTAATGTAGATATCGCCGGAATAGAGAACAAGTTTTTGTTTGGGGTAGAGTATGTGAGAGAGAATTTTGAGGTATTCAGTAGGTCATTTGCGACAAACCCAATCAACATATTTGATCCAGTATACGGCGGCGGACCTGTTGATCCGCCAGTGATAATCGCAGTGAATAGATTTGCAAAGGTTGATAATATAGGAATCTTCGCCCAGGACCAGTTCACACTATTTGAGGATTTATATATTCTAGCTGGAATTAGATTTGATCTAATCCATCAGGACATTGATAACGAAGACCCTGTAGCACAAACCGACTTTCAAGCCTCGCAAACAGACTCAAAATTTAGCCCAAGAATCGGCATCTTATATCAATTTATTGAAGAAATGTCTGTCTATGGAAGTTTTTTACAAGGATTTAATCTATCGCCTAGAACAGGGCTTAGCTTTGAGGGGAAAATTTTCGATCCCCAAAGATTAACGCAGTTTGAGGC
>JBCCIH010000102.1 GCA_039028315.1 Thermodesulfobacteriota bacterium
CGCAACCGGAAGTCCGCAGGCCATGGCCTCTAGTATAACGAGCCCAAATGTGTCAAACATACTGGGGAAAACAAAGACATCTGCCTTGTTATACAAATTAACAAGCTTTTTGTGGTCAATGAAACCTGTAAATTCTACATCTGGATATTTTGCTTTTAGGGTGCTTAAGTAAGGGCCGTCTCCAACTAAAATCTTCTTGTAGCCTTCAATCTTACAGAAATCATCAAGGTTTTTGTCCTTACTGACCCTTCCAACAGTTATGATTGTTTTTTCTCTGGAACTTGTGCTCTGTCTTCCTGATGGATTAAACAGATTTGTGTCTACGCCTCTTCCCCACACTATGGAGTTATTAAGTGCCAGCTGTTTAGCTATGCTTTTGGTAGTGACAAGAACTTTTTTGCTGCACTTGTGAAACCATCTTATGTATAACCATGTGAATACTCTGGGTATCCCATATAAAACCCATCCATAGTCGGCCAATCTGGTGTGATATGATGTGTTATAGGGAATTTTGTTTTTTCTGCAGTACTGTCTCATTGCAAGACCAAGGCTTGCTTCAGTCGCAATATGAACCCTGTCAGGCTTGTACTGCTCAAAGTATTTTTCAGCTATGTAGTTTGCATTTTTAATTATTGGTATATTTCCTTGAAGTTTAAATATATGTTCAGATCCATCAACATAAGGATTTAGTACAAACACTTCGTGTTCTTTCTTTAAAAGATTGGTAATGTAGCTCCAAGTATAGGTAACGCCGTTTACCTGGGGATGCCAGGCGTCTGTAACTAGTAATATTTTCATTTTCTCTACCTCTCAAGAAAGAGATTTATTTCTAGAGGAAGTTCGTAAAATATAAAAGAACCGTTACCGTAAAAATCCCAAGAAATGCTCCCGCAATTGTTTGGGCTAGAGTATGGCGTTTTAGACGTATGCGCGACCAGGCTACAAGTGGGATTAGTAGAACTAGCGGAAGCCAGCTTTCTCCAAATAATGCTACAGCAAGTACAACCAGTCCTGCGATTGCAGTACTGTGACCACTGATTTTCCATTTGAAAGTAATAAGCAGTATGCAAAGTAGCTGAATAATTGCTACTGCTATAACAACCAGAATTAGCGTCGGTGCTCCTATTAAAAACATAACCATAAAAGCCAGTAGCGTGTTTGCAGTCATCAATATAAGGGGTTGGGTTCTTTCTTCTCTTATATTTAAATGAAAGTCTGACACAATTCCTTTTCTGACTAGATAGATTATATATAGAGTCGGAGGCAAGACAGTAAGTGCAATGTAGAGCGCAATCCAGGTAAGTGCAGACTCGTCATTTAAGCCGTAGGCAGCGATAACAACCGCTGCTATTGCAATTGTAAGCGGGCTTAAAACGCCTGAAATTATCCTTGCCCATCTGTTTTTCCATTCAGGGGAAACTATTACATATTCAGACAATCGCGTGTAATAACTTTTGTTTATCTGCATCTCTAGCCTATCCTAACTAAACCCTTAAGACCAATAACCCCAGTCGTAACTGCGCCATCTGCGTGGTATAAGGTTAAAATATAATAATGAACACCTTGTGATTGAATGTAAAGTCTTTCTTATTAATCCCATTTCTAATCTTCTATGATCTGTTGCATAAACTACCAATTTGGGATCGTATAGCGGCTTGTATCCATTTTGCTTTACGCGCCATGCAAGCTCAGAGTCTTCATTGCATGTAAGCTCTAAATCAAAGCCGCCTGATTTCTCATAAGCCCCTTTAGTTATTATACAATTTGAGCCTGAAGCTGCAGGAACGCCAATTGAATCTATTATATACTGTCCGTGAGAAAACAGTTTGTAATATGTCGCGTACTCGCCTGCGGATAGTTTTGGCCCGTAAATTAGATCATACCCCTCATACTCAAGAAGCTTGTCAAAATAGCCCGGCGCAAATTCTATATCTGCATCTGTAAATATTAGCCATTTGGTTTTAGCGAAATCGGATCCTATTTGTCTTGCTTGTGTTACAGAGCACAATTCTTTTATCACAGATGTATTTAGAGCTCTTTGCTCTGCGATGATCTCTGCTGTTTCATCTTCACTTGAATCGACCACTATTAATTTTATCTCTTCGGGAATTGATTTTAGGAATTTCCCAATGTTATGGGCTTCATTTCGTGTGGGTAAAATTATAGTAAACTCCTCTATATTTTTCATCATCCTTAAATAATGATAATAAATCTGTATTAAGCTTGATTTAATTGAGTGTTAAAAATGTGTTAATTATAGAAGTGATATAAATACTAGATTGGATTAATCTTAAGACTCTGGGTTTTCAAATGTGACAGTTAAAACCCCGTGTTCGAGATTTGCATTCTCCACATTTAATTTAGCAAGAAATTTTGGCAGAAAGATATTTCTTCTCTGGTTTTCTATCTGAATCGTAAGCTCTTCTCCTACTTGATGAAGCTTAACTTCTTCCTTGCTAACAAACGGCAGGTTCATAACTAGGCTGTATGTATCATCTTGCTTATGAATCTCATAGGGCTTGCCCTTATGGTATATCTGAGCCGGGTCATTATCTGAAAAAAGCTCCTTACCGAATTCTGAAAGCGCATCTTTGCCGAGTACTTCTTTTGAATGTAAAGGCCCCTCATGTATTGGAATAGAGCTGAATAAATGCTTTACGTCTTTCATGTAGCCTTTTTGAAATTTTTTCCATTCATTAAAATAAGGGTGGTCTAGGTGAGGAGGCATGACTCTATTTACGATTGCAGAATCCACGGGGTATCCGTAGAGGTTTAGATAGGTGAATGCCCGCTGAGTCTCATTTATTACCATCTTTTCAAGATTAAGTACAAGTCTGATTGATGTTACATCAGGATCTGAAAAGACCTGATGAATTGAGTTAAGCTGGGTGAACAAATTCTCAACAGCATTGTATGTGTCGTCTTCTGGAAGCGGCATGTCTGACACTACTTTTACAGCCGGGCGCACCACTTTCAGCACTTTGCGCTCAATTGGGAAAACCTTAACCAGCCACCACCTGGCTACATCTGGAAGTGAAAGGAGCTTAAGAGTCTCGCCCGTGGGCGCGCTGTCTACAATTATGACATCATACTTTTTCTCTACATAATGGTTATATACCCAAAGAAAAGAAGCAACCTCTTCCATCCCTGGGAAAACGCTAAATTCCTCTGCCAGAATATTGTCAACTTCCATCCAGTTAAATACCGATTGTATATAACTGGTGAGTTTGCCCCAATATTTATCAACTGAGTAGTAAACATCTATTTCTTGAGCGTAGACATTTTTTGCAACCTTAACCGGCTCCGGCCCAAGCTCTTGAGCAAAGACGTCTCTTAGGCTGTGAGCAGCATCAGTTGAGATAACTAATACTTTATTCCCCTTTGTAGCTGCTTGAAGCGCTGTTGCGGCGGCTACTGTAGTTTTTCCAACCCCGCCTTTTCCGGTGTAGAGGATTATTCTGCACATTGTATATATAGAGTACCTAAAATACTCATCTTGACATAAATCTTGTGGAGCTTAATATAATTAGGCTATATAAATTAAAAGAGGTCGGACCAATGTCAGAAGAAAATACTAAAAAACCAAACTCTTATCCATTTCTTTTTGTCTTACTAGCTTTGGGAATAATGACAGCAACTGTTTTGCTAGCAATAGGCGGAATTTACTTCAGTTTCATTAACCCATCATTCTAAGAATTGGTATCGCAGATTTTTACAACTTAGCTTTGTTTCGCCGGATTATAAGTGATATACTGCACACTAGGAGAAATAGATGAGTGAATTCAGCGCTCCCGGCCCGCAATCCCCAACAACTGATACTACAAATGCGCAAGCAGCGCCCACAGCTTCGCCTAAATCCAATTTTGCCAAATCATTTCGCTCAGAAGAGGCAATACTCGTTACTCTAATCATACTTTCCACTGTTGGTATAGCTATTACTAACTTTAGACCATTTATAAGTTTTTACTTTTGGGTCTCGATGGTGCCAGTTTTATTTCTGACAAGCCTTTATATCGGCTGGACAAAGGCCAGGAAAAGAGGCGAGGGCATATCAAGGATTATCTGGGTACAGCTTCTCCACTGGGTCGGGTTATTAGCAGCAATAGGACTCATTTACCTCTTATATTCTTCAACTGGACGCATAGACAATAATCAGCTTGCACTATTAACGCTTCTTTCGATAGCGCTTGCAACATTTTTAGCAGGGGTTCATTTTGAATGGCGCTTTATGGTTGTTGGCGTAATACTTGGCGCGGCAGTTGCCGGCGCAGCATTTATTGAGCAGGTTGTATGGATGGTTGTGATACCTGTTGCGGCTCTTATAGTGCTTGTAATATTTTGGTGGAAAAGAAGTTTATAAATTAAACAGTCTTAGTCCCAGGTAATTCTGCGGCAGATGTAGCTAATTCCTTACCTCTCCAATTTGCCCACTTCTTTTTAAGATAGATATTAAGATCGTCCAGCATTAAATACAGACATGGTATAAGTATCAAAGTTATAAATGTTGCAAACACAAGTCCAAACCCTAGAGCAACTGCCATTGGGGCTAGGAAAGCTGCTTCACCTCTGAATTTAATCATTAGTGATGCTAGACCTCCAAAAGTTGTAACAGTCGTAAGGACGATCGGTCTAAATCTGTGCTTAGCAGAAAACGCTACAGCTAAAACTCTATTCATCTTTTTGTACCGGGCATTAATAAACGTCATCAGAACCAAACTGTCGTTAACGACAATTCCCAAGAGAGCTACAACTCCTATAAGTGCAGGAAGAGTAAGCGGCTCACCTCTAAGTAGAATCCCTACCATAACTCCAATAAGCGCAAACGGCAGAACGGACATGATAATAAAAGGCTGGGCGTATGATCTTAGCATACTGGCCAGAATTATATATATCAGGAGCACTGCTATTATTGCAGCTCTTTGAATACTCTCTAATGATTCTCTTGTTTGCTCTTCTTCCCCGCCAAAAGCGTAACTGTATCCTCCATAGTCTTGGAGCTTTTCATCCAGGAAGGCAGAAATTAGATTGTTGACTTCGGTTGCGGTTGTTGCCTGCTCATTTATCTCAGCGGTAATCCTGACGGATCTCTCCAAGTCGTAGCGGGAGATATTTAACATGCTGGGCTCAGTGGTCATCGTTACTACATTACTAAGCGGCACCCATCCACCTTCAGAGGTCGGGATTTGATAGGACTCCAATAACGTCATTAGATTTCCAGAAGGCAATTCATACTTAACAATAATGTCTGCCTCCTCGGTGCCTATTCTTGTTTGTGAAACCGTAAGCCCTTCCGCCGCCGCTCTGATGGCTCTAGCAATAGTAGTGGTATCAAGTCCATAAATTGCGGCCCTGCTTTCATCAACATTAATTCTAATCTCAGGTTTACCCCAAATTAAATCATCACTAGCCTGAAATACCCCTGGGATTGACTCTAGATATTCTGATGTCTCTCTTGCAAGCTCCTTGAGGGTGTCAAATTCAGCCCCCTGTATTCTAAAATCAACCGGCTTTCCGACTGGCGGCCCTTCATTACTTACAAAATCCAATTTAACCGGTCCCACAACATTTGATTCTACATTTCGCCTAACCTCTTCCATAAGCTCTATGCCATTTTCACTTCTCTTAGCGAAGTCCTCATACTCAACAATCAACGTTGATAGGTGGTCCCCAAACTCAGACTGATCGTTTGATATATCCATTCCTATCATGGCGACGGTATCTTTTAGGACATGGTCAGGCACTACTTGCCTTACTACATTCTCCACTTCGACAACTGATTCTTCAGTAGAATCTATATTTGAAAAAGTCGGATTTTCTACCCTTACGAAAAATTGTGCTATGTCCTGAGAGTAAAAAAGTATGCGCGGGATATTAACAAAGATGACCATTGTCAAAGCGAGTAGTACTACAAATGTAGCGACAGTAATGTAGCGCCTTTTTAGAGTAAATGTTAGCGCTTTCATATAGTAGCCACGGATTTTATATACCCATTTTCTAACAGGTCTGTTCCGCGGTTGGGGTTTTAGATAATCTGCGCAGTGAGAAGGTAGTATGATGAGCGCTTCAATGAGTGATACTAAAAGCGCGTATATAGCAACTGTAGGTATCACAGCCATAAACTTCCCTATAAGCCCGGTTGCAATTAGCAGCGGAAGAAAAGAGGCAATGTTGGTTAGAATTGTGGCTACTACAGGTAGAGCCACTTCTTTTGTGCCTTTAATTGCGGATTCCACTGGAGAGTAGCCCAGCTGAAGGTAGCGCTGAATGTTCTCTGCCACGATAATAGCATCGTCTACAATAATTCCCAGAACCAATATCAGCCCGAACATTGATAGAATGTTAAGCGTGACTCCTGTGAACTGCATTAATATAAATGCTCCGAAAAACGCTACTGGAAGTCCGATTGCCGCAAGGAACGCGGATCGAAAATCTAAAAACAGCGCAAGAATTATTAAAACAATGACAAGCCCTATAACCCCGCTGCTAACCATAGTGTTAAATCTTTCCTGCACCCAATAGGAGCTGTCGTTAGTTGTATAGACCTGTATTTCGTCGGGTTTGCTGTTATTGAACTCCTCCACAACTTTCTCTATTTCTTCAACTGTTTTAATGGAGTCAGCGCCTTTTTGTTTGTTGACCCAAAGGTTAATTGCAGGAAGCCCGTTTACCCTGGCCTTAGTTCTAGTTTCCTGCTCACCTTGCTCTATCCTACCAATATCATTAAGGAGTATGTGTCTTCCATCAGGGTTTCGTTTAACGGGGATATTTAATAGGTCTTGGACCGTCTCGATTCTTCCAGTGACACGGACCAAAAACTCGGCGTCTCCCTGTTCCACAGCCCCTCCGGGAAGGTCAAGGTTCTTTTGGTCGATTGCACTGGCTATCTGCTCAAGAGTAACGTTATATTGCCTAAGCTGCTCTGGGTCTACATATACCCAAAACGCGGGGTCGCCCAATCCAGATGTTACGACATTATCTACACCTGGAACAAGCTTTACCTGATCCTCTAATCTTAAGCCAAAAGCCCTTAGAGTTTCTCTAGGCACATCTCCTGCTATGGCTACGCTTATTAGTGGAAAGTTTGCATCAAATTCCTCAGTGATAGGAGCCTCTGCATCTTCGGGGAGCTCATCTTCTATCTTGGCTACTTCAGATCGAATTTTCTGAGCAATTGTCTGAATATCCTCTCCTGCTTCCAGCTCTGCGATAATCGTAGAGAGCCCTTCGTTAGATGTTGAACGTATTACCTTAATACCGCTAATGTCATTTATCTCATCTTCTATTGGTATGCTAACTAGTTTTTCTACGTCCTCGGCAGATGCACCGGGATATACTGTAGTAACAGAGACAAGCTCTAGTTTAATTGATGGAAATAACTCAAGCGGGAGTCTTGCCGCAGACATTATGCCCACAATCAAGATTGCAAGCATTAGTAAGTTTACGAGTACGGGATTTTTAACCGAGAATTCAGCTATGTGCATTTGA
Organism: Thermodesulfobacteriota bacterium; assembly: GCA_039028315.1. Classification (NCBI taxonomy): domain Bacteria; kingdom Pseudomonadati; phylum Thermodesulfobacteriota; species Thermodesulfobacteriota bacterium. Next base: position 7,486 of record JBCCIH010000102.1, read on the forward strand.
ACTGGTGTGGTGCTATTGCATTAATTTTACTAACTGTCCGCCGGCTAGCCCGACATGTCCTTCTATGATGATTTTGCTATCGGCAGGAATAAGATCTTTTGAGATTGTACCCTCTCTATCGTTTATCCAATCAACACTGACAGGCACCTTTAATGCTTTTCCGTCCTGATATACAAATACGAATAACTTATTGCTATCTGAAAGAACTGCGGTTCTTGGCACTACTACAACGTCCTTTAGCAACTCAACTGGTATTTCCATATTTACTATCTCACCTGGAAGCCAATTGAATTCGTTGTCCTCAATTTTAGCCTCAACTCTATACGTACCCGATTCTGAATCTATGTTAGGGCTAACGCCAATTATTGAGCCCTCTGAGTGTTCTAGTCTGTTATTTATAGTTGTGCTTAATTTTACTTTCATGCCTGGTTCTATTACTCTGGCCCACCTGGGTTCTACTCCGGCAACCGCTCTTTTTTCTTCTGTGCTGACCATCTCTACTACCAGCTCGCCGGCGGTGAGTTCTTGTCCAATATCGGGTATGACATGTATGATTTCCCCTGCAATAGGTGCTCTTAGACTCATGTTCTCAACGTCCCACTTCATTAGCCCATAGGACGCTTCAAGAGAATCTACATTTGCCGATTCAGCGGCCACTTGGTTTGCAAGTGAATCAAGAGTGTCCCTAGCAATAATCCCTTTCTCCACTAGAGTTAGAGACTGATCATATTTTCTTCTAAGTTCGTTTAAGTTGGCTTTTGCGGATTTGAGCCGTGCTTCGGATTCTTTGAGCCTAAGCACCCGCCTAGGATCTTCTAGAATAATAAGCTCCTGACCTTTTTCTACTTCCTGCCCAAGAGCAACTTTCTTTTCTACAACCCATCCACCCACAACTGCTTCGATGTCAATAGTCTGACCACCTTCTATTCTTGCCAGAAAACTGGTTGATTTCCAAACCTCAGTCGATATGGTCTCTTGCACTCTAACGGGCGAAACTCTTTGTTCAGTCTC
>JBCCIH010000103.1 GCA_039028315.1 Thermodesulfobacteriota bacterium
CAAGACTGGCCGCAGCCCAAAAAGGTAGCAGCCAGGTACTGCTATGGGCTATTTTAGTAGGCTCTTTTACAGGATTCATGGGAGCGCTATTTCAGATTGCCTTAAAATATATAGCAGACTTAAAAGATCTGTTTTTCAAACTACTTGAAGCAACCCCTGGCCTACCTCTTATTGGATCAATTGTTATTTCTGCAATAATGGTCTACCTCGCGTTTTTACTTGTACGAAAAATTGCGCCTGAAACCGGCGGCAGTGGCGTACAGGAAATAGAAGGAGCACTTGATGAAGTAAGACCCCTTAGATGGAAAAGAGTAATTCCAATTAAATTCTTTGGAGGACTGCTCTCACTTGGAAGCGGCATGGTTTTAGGTCGTGAGGGTCCAACGATTCAAATGGGTGGTAACATCGGGAAGATGATATCCGATATATTTAAGGCCAATAAAGATGATACTCATGCATTAGTCGCAGCAGGAGCTGGTGGAGGACTATCCGCTGCATTTAATGCGCCGCTTGCAGGAATACTTTTTGTATTCGAAGAGATGCGTCCCGAGTTTAAGTACAATTTTTTATCAGTTCAGGCAGTAATTATTGCCTGTGCATCAGCCGATATAGTTCTAAGGATTATGGTCGGTCAGCAGCTTGAGATCCCCATGCACATGCTTTCAACTCCGCCCCTTCCCTCACTTTTCTTATTTCTAGTTTTTGGCTGTGTGTTTGGCATTTTTGGATTCTATTTTAATAAGCTTCTAGTTATAACTCTTAATTTCTTCTCTAACCTTACAGGCTGGCCATTTACCCTGACTGGGCTTATTGTTGGCGGAGTAATTGGAGCTTTGGTCTGGCTCTTTCCAGAGTCTGTTGGCGGCGGCTACGTTGTAATCCCTCAAGCCCTTAACGGCTCAATTCCAGTAATGCTTATGCTACTCCTATTTGTAGTCAGGTTTGGGACAACTATGGTCAGTTATGGATCAGGAGCTATTGGAGGCATATTTGCCCCGATGTTGGCTTTAGGAACTTTATTTGGAATGTGGTTTGGAAATATGGCGCACCTTCTTCTTCCGCATATGGTAGTGCAACCAGAAGTATTTGCAGTGGCCGGGATGGCAGCGCTATTTTGTGCTACAGTAAGGGCGCCGCTTACGGGTATCGCGCTTACGATAGAAATGACAGGAAATTATTTTATGATTCTGCCGCTCATTTTAACATGTCTCACGGCTACAATTGTAGCGCAAATGCTGGGCGGTCAGCCAATCTATACAGTGCTATTAAAAAGAACTTTGGATTTAGCTAAAAAGTCAGGGCAGATGCTAATGCCAGACAAATAAGTAATATGTGGCTTAAGGTGAATAAGATTTAAGCTACTTCCTCTTTGCAGCCGCCTTCATCTAATATCTTCTCAATTTCATAACCCGCAGCGATGGTTGCTATTCGGGAAACTAAATCTAGCGCGGGTGAGCATAGAATTTCTACGTCATCTGTATGAGCTGCCTCATCACATGGATCAAAATGAACAAATTCCATTCCTCTTGAGTTTAGGTTCTCTAGATTATTTCTGCTCTTGTTCAGTCTTAAAAAACCGCCGGCAACCTGAGTATCCACAAGATAGAAAACCGGTTCGGCTGATATATTATCCTCATATGTAAATGAAGTGGGAATTCCCTCTTGAATAACAACATCCCTTACAGGGTTTCCACCTTTGCTCACTCTCATCCGCTTTCTTTTATCTGAGTTAAATGACCTAACTTCATCGCCTGAGGAGACGCTTAATACAGCCATTCCGTAAGTTCCGGAGTTACTTTTTATAAATAAGTAGGGATCTTCACTGATACCTCTTTTTAGATAATCCTCTTTTAATCTGGCTATCATTTGATCAGCCGCCTGTGCGACTTTTTCTCTGTCCTCAGGGTTATCAAAATCAACCCCGTCATCATCTATCGTATCAATTGAGATCACCCATGGGTCAATGCCTAATATCTCGGCAACTTCTAAAGCAAGTTTATTATAAAATTCAAAATGTATGCTCTTTTTCCTTGTATGCCAGCCAATCTCCACCGGCGGCTCTACGGGCTGAGCAATATCTCTTAGAGTTTTGGGGCACTTTTCTGAAAAGTCATTATTTATTAAAAGAAGATCGGGATCAAAACCTGGAATTGTAACTCTGTGATTTTCTTTATTCGCTTTATAGGCCTTGATCTTAGTTCCAGAGGCCGCCTCAAATTCCATTTCCTGGGGCACATCGTCCTCTGTGATAATTCCAACATTTACTATATAGCCAACTCTGTGCAGAATAGATTTCAAAACGAGGATGTTTTGCCAGTAAAAACTGTTTCTAGTATGCATTTCAGGAACTATTAGGACAGTTTTAGTGCTGGGAAACTCTCTTTGAAAGTAGTTCTTAAACAAATTTGATGCGCGCTCTTGAAATATTGGCGAGAGGTTGTTAAACCCTGCCGGAAAAACATTTGTATCCACAGGTACTACTTTGTGGTCAGAAATTCTTAAGTCAACAGAAGTGTAGAGTGGGATGAAAGACCTGTTGATCTGAGTATTTATCCATGAGTCGAGTTTAGCTTTATTCTCAGATATCTTTTGATTTAGTTCTCTGATATGTTCCATTTTGTTGTGATTCCTAATTGGAGTAAATTTCTGATTGGGTATTCGTATTCTTATTCCTTTACTACATATGTTCCCGCTATTTTATCATGCCAAGACTGTGAGTTTTGATCAAATATTGACCAAATGAATCCTAAGAATAAAAATATTGCTGAAATATAGTATCCGATCCATCTTACAAACGATTGCCAGAACCCAATCCCATCACCATCATCTGATATTATCTTAATTCCCACTATCATTTTGCCGATTGTTTTTCCGCTATAGCCGTTCAATATTACGAAATATGAGGAAGAGAGGAAAAAAAGCAAAAGAAATATCGGCATAAAAACATTTCCCAAACTAATTTCAGGATCCTTAACAAAAAACACCCCTATTCCAAAAGCTAAAAGTGCTATTATAGAAATAATCACAACGTCAATTATAAATGCAGCAGCCCTTGAATTTAGCCCTGCTAAATCAAAGGATATTACATCTTCCTCAATATTACTGATTTCGTTAGTGTTTTCTGTAGTAGACATTTGTTTTGATGCGCTTATACAAGTTAAAGATGCTTGTGAATTTTATATATTTAGATTATTACCAATTATACCTGCGGGCAAGTAATAAATCTTAGATAACATATATTTTAAGGAAATTAAGAACGTATAAATATAAAACTGCACCTGATACCCATTTTTATCAAACAAGATCAGGTGCAGTAATTGTTGTTTTTAGAATTATTAAGAACCTTCTGAAAGCTTTACATCAATTGCAGATTTAACACCATCCGGGTTTGCTCCCGGCACCTTCATACCGTTAATAACAAACGTAGGGGTTGAGTTAATACCAATTGCCTGCGTCTCAGCCATATCGGCTTTAACTCTTGCAGCAATTTCGTCAGATTTAACGCACTTATCAAATTCTTGTGTGTTTAAACCTATTTCCTTGGCATATCCGTTAAATATTTCATCCGCGGTATCTAGCTTGATTTTGCTCTGGTTATCAAAAATCATATCATGAAATTCCCAGAACTTATCATTTCCCTGCTCGTATGCACAAAGAGATGCAATAGAAGCTTTCATTGCCCAGTTATGATTTGGTAGCGGTAGTTGTTTAAAGTAGATAGTCACATCATCGCCGTATTCTTTTAATAACATAGGAAGCATGTCCTTTCCTCTTTTGCAGAACGGACACTGAAAGTCTGAGTATTCAACTACTGCAACTTTTCCATTCTCAGCTCCCTTGCTAGGAACGTTTTCAAGTGAGATTTGATCCATAACTTCTTTGTGGATATCAACGGTGGTATCCATAATGTCTGTTCCGAGTCCTGGTGTTGCTAGGATCAAGAATTTGCCGTCTGTGCTAGCGAATAAAGGCACTGCACGACCTCCGCCGCCAACTTGACCCTTCTTTAGTCCTTCAATCTCAGTATCTTCAAAGTCTGCTGTGCTGATTACTTCCGCACCAATAACCACATACTGAGCGTCTCCCTGAATAAGAAGAGGTACTGGACGTCCACCGGCTTGTACGGTTCCTTGTTTAAAACCAGCGAAACCGGAATCTTTGAAATTTTTAGTGCTCGCTATTGTAGCGCCGATTAAAATGTTTTTGCCATCATCTGAAACCAATACTGGAACAGCATTTGATCCGTACGCTATTGTGCCTTCTTTAACACCTTTTACTTCTGTGGCTTTAAAGTCTGCAGTGCTGGTTGGAGTTCCGATTAGTGCATATTTACCATCATCAGTTAAAAGAAAAGCTATCTCCTGCTCGCCGCGGTCTGTGCTAACGATAAAATCTCCTTTTTTAAAGCCCTCTATACCGCTTGCTTCAAATCCTGAAACTGCAACTTCCGCTCCTGCAGGAATAGTAGCTCCAAATCTGTTCAGAAAAAATGTCTTCAGTCTTTCAGATTCTTCAGTGGAGATTTGCTCCGCAAAAGATGTACCTACAAATATAAATAAGGATAGAGCTAATATTGCAGCCCCAAGAAATTTGACTCTCATTACTTGCCTCCTATTTTTACGATCTAATTTAGATTAGCTAAAACTATACCACTGAATGTTTAGAAAGCAACAAAAATAAAGACCGTCACAACTATATGAAATTAAACAATATTTATCGGTTTTTTACTATCCAAAAACCCTCTCAAAGATGTTGTCAATGTTCTGTAGATCGGCTGTTACATCAAAACATTCTTGGATTTCTTCGGGGCTTAAAGAGCCTTTTATTTTCTCGTCTCTAAGCAAAAGCTCCTTGAAATCTTCATCCCCCTGCCATGTATCCATAGCTTTTGTCTGAACTATTTTATATGCGTCTTCCCTTGAAAATCCCTTTTCTATCAATTTAAGAAGAACTTTTTGAGAGAAAACAAGTCCTCTTGTAAGCCAAATGTTTTTTTCCATGTTCTCTGGATAAACCTGAAGCCCATCTAACATATAGGAAAGCCTGCTTAGCATAAAATCAAGAAGAATTGTGCCGTCAGGACCAATCACCCTCTCTACGGATGAGTGACTGATATCGCGCTCATGCCAAAGTGGAATGTTCTCAAGCGCAGAGATGGAATATGATCTTACCAGCCTTGAAAGTCCACATAGGTTCTCTGAAAGCACAGGGTTTCTCTTATGAGGCATGGCTGACGAGCCCTTTTGTCCTTTTCCAAAAGGTTCTTCAAGCTCTAAGACCTCGGTTCTTTGAAAGTGCCTTACTTCAACAGCAATCTTTTCTATTGTCGAAGCAATAATTGAGAGGGTAAGGAAAAAATCCGCGTGAATATCACGCTGAACAATTTGAGTTGATATGGTAGCAGGCTTAAGGCCAAGTCTCTCGCAAGCATAATCCTCAACCTTGGGATCCACATTGGCGAATGTTCCAACAGCACCTGAAATTTTACCTACACTTATAACATCCTTTGCCCTTTTCATCCTCTCAAGATTTCTTTTCATCTCGTCATACCACAAAGCAAACACAAGCCCGAGTGTTTTAGGCTCTGCATGAATACCGTGGGTCCTGCCTATCATAACTGTATCTTTATGCTCGTATGCTCTTTTCTTAAGAACTTCAAGTACTGACTCTATATCCTTGATTAAAATTTCTGATGACTCTTTTAACTGAAGCGCAAGTGCCGTGTCTAAAACATCTGAAGAGGTGAGGCCAAGATGTATAAACCTTGAGTTTTCTCCTACATGCTCTGATACAGAAGTAAGAAAAGCTATCACATCGTGTTTTAACTCTTTTTCAAGCTCGTTTATTCTATCAACATCAAAACCAGCTTTAGCTTTTATGTCCGAGACCGCATCCTTTGGTATTCTCCCGAAGTGAGCCCATGCTTCACATACGGCTATTTCTACTTTAAGCCAATTATTGTATTTAGATTCGTCAGACCATATGGATGACATCACTGGACGTGAATATCTATCAATCAAAGTTCTACTACCTCCCCTATTGTTTTGCGTGGTGCAACGCTGATGCCTACACCTGATTCAGCGCCGTTTTTCTTAACTACTTTTTGAGCCGCTCGGTACGCAACCTCTGGTTTGTTGTTTACCTGGCTTAAGTGGCCCAATATCACATGCCTAAGCCCGTCATGCATAAGTTCTTGTAATAGCTCAGATGCCTGGCCGTTTGATAAATGCCCCAAACGCCCCTTTATTCGCTGCTTTAAGTCCCAAGGATAATGACTGTAATTAAGTATTTCGCTATCATGGTTGTACTCTAACAATAGTGCATTACAGCCTCTAAGTCTCTGTTTTACAAGCGATGTTGCACAGCCTATATCCGTCACAATTCCTACTTTGTTGCTATCAGCTGTTTCGATTGTAAAACCGACCGGATCAACAGCATCATGGGGTACAGAGAAAGGTGTAATTAGAAAGTCTTTAATATCAAAACTGCAATCGCTTGCGAACTCTTTTAGTATTTTGACTTTGTCTTTCCAAAGATCTACTATCGAACTCGTAACATAGGTCGGAATATTAAGCCTATTAATAGCATGTGTATGGTCAGAGTGCTCATGTGTAATAATAACAGCGTCAATATCAGAAATATCTACCTCTAAAAGCTCTAATCTGAGCTTGATCTGCCTCATACTTATTCCAGCGTCTACTAGAATTTTACTACCGTTTGACTCTATAAAAAGTGAGTTACCTGAACTGCCGCTGGCTAGTGTGCAAAGTCTCATTTGAAAGAAATAACAGCTCCTAAATAGGTATGGGGAGTAGTATTGATATATCTTGGGTCAAATGTCAACCCTAAAAGCTGTAAACTTTATCTTTAACCAATAAACCTGGCTCGAATGAACAAGAGAAACAAAGGATTTTTCATTAACCTTTTCTTAATTTAAATCTAACATAGGATTAACAATCAGGGAATATTATCTTTTACATACCCTATCAACTCCGTGCTCTTAAAGGGGCAAGTCACTTTTGGCTTGTCCCTTTTTTTTGACTAACAAAATCAAAGATCTATTGAACTATTTAATGGAGTAAGTCATTGCTTGAATTATTGATATAGCAGCTGTAATTATTACACTTTTGAAATTACCTTTCTTTTCTTGAGCCTTATATAATAAATAGCTATTAGCGCAAACACCGCAGAAAGCGCGGCTGCTCCCCATTGATTAATTGTCGGAATTTCTTCTACCCTTCCATCACAGCCGACCGCAATACCGGAGCTATCCACTGCACATAAGTCATAGGGAAGTGTAAACGCATTTAGGTTTGTTAAGTCATTCCCATTTACTTCAACTCTCCAAACCCCTTGAGGAATTACCGGGACCGAAATGTCATATAAGTCTGGATCAAATGGCTTAGTGCTTATACTAAAGAGTTCCCACTCCTGATCACCTGAAGGGTTCGTATTTTCATATCTCGTCCCATCTGGGCTTACTAGGGAATAAATAACACTTGGAGGCCTGCTAATAATTCTTGAGCACCCACTGTCATCACTAGGATTAGTGGGGCTAACCATACCCTCAAAATTAACCGATGTTCCTTGGGCCCAAGGCGGTATTGTATTATTTGGTGTATTCTGGTCATCACTATCCACGTCTACCCCATCAGCAAAATCGCATTGGTCCTGAGAATTAAGTGATGCTGAGCCAAAGTCTAAGTCTCCGTCCCATATTTCAAGAGTGTCAACTCCTTGTGGAACTAAGAAATTAAAGTCCCAGCGTCCGTCGTAGTTAGTATTGGAGATGCAGCAACTTGGATCAGCCGGATCACAATAGAAATATGGTAAAAACGCTGCAGCATCACTACAAAGCGGGTCTGAGAAATCGATATTGGGATAAATAATATCAAAAGCAAGCTCAGTTGTGATAAGAATCAGGTAGGAGAACGGCTGTCCAGCAACCGCAAATAACTGTCCGTCTGATCTTACCTTAAATGTATTTGCCGAAGAAATACCGTTATTAAGATTAGTTATAGTCAGCTTGTAAACATGCTGTGTACCGTCTGAATTTAACGCACCGGGAACGTTACTTAACACAATTGAAGACCAATCATTATCTGGCATAGGGTTTCCAGTGTTATTACCGAAAGATCCGTCGCTTGAATATCTGGCAATAGAAGTAGTTCCAGTCCCGTCTGCATCAGGATCTAAGAAAATCTCAATATCAAGTAGAGCGGGCACACCGCCTGAAACCGTATCCCATGTGTTATCTGCGTCTCCGTCAAATATACCAATTTCAAATTGAGCACTGTCAGCAGGGGACGTGACCCTTAGTTCTAAAACATCTTCATTAGTAGTTGCTAAGCCTACGCCGCTGAAGGCAAACATCTTTCCATCATTTACATTGCAATTGGGTAAACAAACAAAATTTGAATACGCAGATTTTAAGGGAATCACAGTAAGAAAAATAAAGACAGCCAAAAAATACAAAGCTCTACTATTAAAC
>JBCCIH010000104.1 GCA_039028315.1 Thermodesulfobacteriota bacterium
GGCAGTTAATCTATTCATCTATTTCTATCACAAGCAGTTTGTCCAGCTCGCCTTCTCTTTCAAGCGCTGCAAGCTCATCGTAGCCGCCAATAAGCTTGTCATTGATTGTAATGATAGGCACAGTTCTCCATTTGTGCTTTTCAACGAGCTCCATTCTGAGTTCATGATCACTTGTAAGATCGATCTCAACAAATTCAACTCCCTTATTATTGAGAAGACCTTTTGCGGCCCTGCAATAACCACAATAAGTACTTGTATATATCACAACTTTAGTCAAACTTTTACCATCCTTAATAACGTATAGTTATCTAGGCTTTAAGATGCTTGGTTTTTTTAAGAGATTCAAGTATTATTGAGAACCCATCGGCCGAATTTAATTAAACCTAGGGTCTTTAAATCTGGTAAGTTGCAAACATTATATGAGAAAATTTCTAACATCCCTCACCGTATTATTCATGGTTATCATGCTGAGCTCGTGCGGCGTTACAAAGTTCGTTGGTTATTATGCCTCAGCGGGTGATGAAGATCAGGGGGATCTTGAAGGTCAAATATTTAGGAGTGAAGACACATCGTATCAAATTGGCACATTGCCTTCTGGCTGGACAAGGCACAATGTTGAAGGCGGCGACCTGGCTTATAAGAACACTGGTTTTGATGCCACAATGACCATAAACTCAACCTGTAATGAAAAAAAGAAAAATTATAGTCTTAAGGCGCTTTCAGAATCACTACTAATAGGAATAAAAGATAAAGAAGCAATTGAACGAACGGAAATTGCAGTTAGCGGACAGCCGGCACTTAGAACTATATATACCGGGAGCTTAAATGAAGTCCCGATTAAGATTGCAACCGTAGTTTTTAGAAAAGACTTTTGTATATTTGATTTTACTTACGCCTCTTCACCACAGGATTTTGATAAAGGAATAGGTGATTTTGATAATTTTTTATCACAGTTTAAGGCCTTGTAGATATGCTAAGTAACTATTTCGAAAGAGTCGGATCTTATGTAATTAATCTCATCGCCACTTTTGGCGAAATTCTCGAATTTTTATACAAAGCGGTATACGCGACTGTTACCCGTCCCTACAATTTTCGACTAGTACTAGAGCAGATTGATGAAATTGGATTTAAATCAATACCAATTGTTATAGCTGCTTCTATGGCAATAGGTATGGTTATGGTAGTACAGCTAGCGTGGGGATTTGTAAACTTTGGAGCAAAGGGTTTAGTAGGGCCTTTGGTTTCGCTCTCATTTGTAAGAGAGTTGGGACCGGTAGTGGCCTCACTACTTGTTGGAGGTAGAGTTGGCGCCGGAATAACAGCAGAGATTGGCTCTATGAAGGTGACAGAGCAAATAGATGCTATCAGAACTATGGGCGCTGATCCTATGAAGAAATTGGTAGCTCCAAGGCTGCTTGCTGCTATTATATCATTTCCAATCTTAGCTGCTATTGCTGATTTCACTGGTATTTTGGGCGCTATGATTATGTCCAATATTGATCTTGATGTTAAGCCTCAGCTATTTATCTCTACAATGCTTGAATGGGTAACAAAGGAAGATGTTATAAGCGGTATTGCTAAGACATTCTTTTTTGGAATTATTGTGGCTATAACCGGGTGCTATGTAGGAATGAGGGCAGGCGGCGGAACGCAGGGAGTTGGACGTGCTACAACAGAAACTGTTGTTGTGGCTCTACTTTTAATTATCATAGGCGATTTTGTTCTTACAAAACTATTTCTACTCCTATAATGTTTAGATAAACTAAACAGTTATGAACCAAAAAGGGTTTAAAGTCTCAGAAGGGATACTTTTTACCGACCAATATCAGCTCACTATGGCCCAGCTGTTTTTTTCCCTAGGGCTTCATGAAAAATCAGCTCAGTTTGATCATTTCTTTAGAAATTACCCGGACTACGGCTCTCATCAGGCAGGTTACTGTATTAATGCAGGGCTGGAGTGGGCAGTGCGCTGGATGCTGGAATCAGAATTTGGCGATCAGGAGATTTCTTATCTTAAGGATCAAAAAAGTAGTACAGGTGAACCTTTATTTAGAGATGATTTTCTAATATGGCTCAGAGAAAACGGAAACTACAACAATGTAACTCTTAGAGCAATACCAGAAGGTAGGGTAGTTCATCCCAATGTGCCCATAACCGTTGTCCAGGGCCCTCTTGCAATGACACAAATACTCGAGTCAGGGCTGCTTAACAAACTTAACTATCAAACTCTCATTGCTACTAAAGCTGCAAGAATAAAGGACACTGCTAGAGGACAGCCTCTTTTGGAATTTGGCCTAAGACGAGGACAGGATAAAGGGGTAAATGCCGGTGTGAGAGCAGCTCTTATTGGCGGAGCGGATTTTTCCTCGAACGTTGGTATATCTCACGCTCTTGGTTATCAACCCAAAGGAACACATGGCCATAGCATGGTTCAGGTATTTATAGCTATGGGAGAGGGTGAGATAGGGGCTTTTAGAGCCTATGCTGAGCTGTATCCCGATGACTGTCTTTTGTTAGTTGATACTATTAATACTCTAGAAAGCGGAATTCCTAATGCAATTAAGGTTTTTGAGGAATTAAGGCGAGGCGGCCATGAACCGGCCGGAATAAGGCTTGACTCCGGCGACTTGGCATACTTAAGCATTAGGTCTGCAGCTATGCTGGACAAAGCAGGATTCCCAAACACAAAGATTGTTCTTTCAAATTCAATTGATGAACTTGTGGTCTGGCAGATTATTACTCAGATAGAACAAGAGGCTTCAAAATTCGGGGTTGACCCATCTTCTTTGATAAAGCGGCTAGTTTACGGTGTCGGCACTAATTTGATAACCTCAAACGGCGCTCCAGCGTTAGATGGCGTATACAAAATGGTTGCACTCTCTAAAGGCGGCGAATGGACTCCTTCGATGAAGCTCTCTGATTCACCAGAGAAAACTCATAACCCGGGCAGTAAATCGGTCTGGCGCATATATGATACAAGAAATATGGCCACCGCCGACCTATTAACTGCAGCAGAGACAGATCCTTCAAAAATGGACGAGATAGTGCTAAGACATTCCTCTGATCATAATAAGTACAGAGTGTTGAAAAAAAATGAAATGCAAGAAGCCGAGCCTCTTTTAGAGACAGTTCTTGATAAGGGCCAACTTGTATATAAATTCCCTACTATAGAAGAAATAAGAGCTCAACGAAAAGCCGATATGGAGCGTCTGGATTCGGGAATAAAAAGAATTGTTAACCCTCACATCTATCACGTCTCCTTATCAGAGGAGCTTTGGAATCTAAAGAATGATTTAACAAAATCAGCAAAGTAATTATTGTTGCTCGGATATTTTATCTAGTAGTTTCTGAAGTTTTTCTTCAATCTCAGCTTGTCTTTCGGCAATCTCTTTAACTCCGTCAACATTGGAATCACTATCTTTAATGTTGAACTCAAAAATATCTGGTCTTGAGAAATGCCCAGCTCCATCAATAACAGCTTTTGCGCGAAGTATCATGTCGGTATCAATATCTGCATAAACAATATCTTCTTTCCCGTAGACTGGTCCAGCAATGTATTCGCCCCTAGGGCTAATTATCCCGCTTCCTCCGGGATAGTCCCAAAGAGTATTTTCCTTTAGCGCAAAACTATCTGGAATCATATCTTCATTTATATACCCAGAGGAAACTATGACAAATACCTGTCCCTCAAAGGCATACTGTTTGCTGGCGAAGTCCATCGTAGGCTTTACAAAACCGTGACCTGCCCATAGGCCCGCGTGTATTTGCTCACCTTTTGTAAACATGGCATAGCGTGCCAGTGTTAAGTGGTGCTCATAGCAGAAAAATCCCCCTAGCTTGCCAAGACCTGTATCTAAAACCAAAAGATCCTCTGCTCCACCCATGCCCCAAATGCATTTTTCACTATCAATGGACATAAGTTTTCTGTGTTTACCCAGAACTTTCCCATTTTTGCCAAGATATAAAATCGTGTTGTATAGAGTCCCTCCATCTTTCTCGTTGACACCTATTACAACATATGCGCCGGCATTCTTTGCTGCCTTGGCTAATTTATCAGTATCTTTTGAAGGGATTTCAATTGAATTCTTGTGAAGATCCGTAAAAGCGTCTAAAACCATTTTTCTGCCTTCTACAGATCCTAGGTCTTTTGGCCAGTAGGGATAGCAGGGAATAGTGGCCTCAGGAAATACGATTAGGTTTGCTCCGTTTGAAGCTGCCTCTTCAATAAGGCTAATTACTTTTCCTATGGTCTCGTCCTTATTAAGAAAGACGGGCGACATTTGAACTGCAGCAGCAGTAAATTTGTTTTCGTTCTTCATTAGCTTAGTTTCCTTTTAAAATTATCTCACGAAGGGTGAGCTAGTGTCAACGACAAATTATTAGGATTTGAGATTTTGGGGGATTGCGGGCGGTCCCATATAGTTTTGATCTAGGACCGCCCTGTGGTTTATTCTTTAGTTTTTGTTACTTATCGTCAGGATTCATAGCATTGAATGCTACGGCGGCAACTATTCCGCCTAAGAAGTTGGCAATTAGAAATATCCAAATACTTGAGATATCAATAAGGCCCATTGTAATAATACCAACAGCAACTGCTGGGTTAAATGCACCGCCAGATATGCTTCCAACTGCATATGCGCCGACTAGTACCGTAAACCCGATTGCTAACCCATAAAAAGAATTTCCTTCTGTATTCTTAGATGTGGCCACATTTAGAACCACAAAACAAAGTGCGAATGTAAAAAGAAATTCGGCAAGAAGTGAAGGAATGGGGCTTATAACGCCTACTTCAACAGGAACGTCACCTTTAATTAGAAATACAGCAAAGGCTGCAATAATACCTCCGGCAACCTGAGAAACCATATATGCTGGCACGTCACTTCCCGGGCAGCGGCCTCTCATCCAAACGGCGAGAGTAACTGCAGGGTTGTAATGCCCGCCAGAGATATGCCCTCCAGCATAGATCATTACCATTAGTACTGATCCAATAGCCACCGGCGCAAAAATTCCAGCACCCGGTTCAATAACTACCATACCTATAGTCAGAACGAGAAAAAACGTACCTATCAACTCCATTAAGTATTTGCTCATGATTTTATCCTCCTAGAGCCATCTTGATTTATCCTATTAACTCTATGCTAACAGAATTCCTTTAGATAACAAAGTACAATTATCTATAAGCAAATTATAGAATGGTTACAACTATGCTAGGGCTAGAACTACTTGATGTAGGGTGTTTAGATCGTAAGGCAAGTTTTAACTTCTCTTTGCAAGCAAGATACTCTCTTCCTCTAGGAAATTCTTGAACTTAAGTACCTTCTTAACATACTTAGGAGTGGTATTTGCCAATGTTTTACTGTTGGCAAATTTGGTTGGCCCATAGTTATACGCGGCAAGAGCGCTTTCAGTGCTATCAAACCTTTCTTCAAGATAAGAGATATAGTGTATGCCTAGCTTAACGTTTACAAATGGATCATATAAAGATTTGTGGCCTTTATAGGAAATACCCAAGTCTTTTGCTACATATTCACCGGTCTTTGGCATAACCTGCATAAGTCCTATCGCACCTCTAGAAGAGACTGCTTTTGGAGTAAAATCACTCTCAATCTGAATTACTGCTAGGATTAAGTAAGGATCTAGATCATTCTTACTACATTCTTCTACAATAAGTTTTGCCAGTTTACGGGCGTCTGTTGGATTAATGCTATCTGACAATTTTAATATAAATAAGAAGATTTCAGCCTCTTGCGGCGTTATATCCTCTATGGATAGGTTTTCCAAATCTTGAGACCACTCACTACTACTAGAAAAATTGCTGTTTAATAAAGTGATATTGTCAGATCCATTTAAAAATCCTTTGATGCTTGCTGTATTTAATCCAGAGACATTATCGGTTTTTAGAACAAGAAAACCTGCAAGCCCAAAAAATACTACGAATATTGAAATCTTAATTATTCCAAAAAAAGAGAACTTAATATTATTATATAAAGCTTTAAACATCCAAATTACTCCCAGACCCTTTAACCAAATTAGATATTACTAAAGATTAATTCTTATATCTTATAAATGCGGCCTTATCTATGTTTCTAAAGCGGAACTTGAATAGTGGCTCTTGTCCCCTGATCAAGATCAATCTAAGTATTACATAAAGATCTTAAATTTACTACCGCTTTTCGAGTTAAATACTATAAGCATGAAGATATGGTTGTCAAGTAGGTTTCTTCGCAGTTGCGAAAAGACTCTAAATGCCGAATTTGGGCAATATCTAGTTAACAATATCTAATTCTTGACCATGATATAGTTTCGTGTTAGTTTTTAGGTTCTCAAAAAAGTATGGGTTTATTGAGTAAAAGTTAATAAATAAGTTCATAGAAAAAATTAGGTCGTAGAGAAAATGAAGAGAACATATCAACCTCACGTTAAAAAGAGACTAAGAACACACGGGTTTCGTGAGCGCAATAGCACGACTGGTGGTAGAAGGACTCTAAAAAGGCGAAAGGCGAAGGGTAGACAAAGTTTAACAGTTCAGCGCTGGAAGAAATGAGCTTTCTTTTAAATCATAAGTTTCCAAAAGAGTTGAAAATACGAAAAACTTCAGATTATGAAGAGATTTTCGGATCTAGCAAAAGAATTAGATCTAGGCATTTCGACATTCTATACGTAAAGAACTCACTTGGATATTGCAGGGCTGGATTTGTTGTAGGCAAGAAGAATGTACGCTCAGCAGTTAAGAGAAATAGAATAAAAAGGGTGGTTAGAGAGGTTTTCAGGAATAATAAATCCCTTTTTGATTCCTACGATGTTGTTTTTCTGGCTAAAAAGAAGTCAGATACGCTTAACTACTCAAATGTAAAGAAAGAGTTTGAGGAAATAATAAGGTCACAGTTGTCATGAAGACAAGTTATCCGGTTTATGTTGTAACTTTATTAATCAAAGCATATAAATATATTATTTCTCCTATCCTGCCCCCTTCTTGCAGGTTTTATCCTAGCTGTTCAGAGTATGCACTTGAAGCCTATAGGAAGTATGGATTTTTTAAAGGCTCCTATCTTACTCTTAAGAGAATTGGAAAATGCCACCCGCTTTGTGAGGGAGGACATGATCCAGTTAAGTAAAGGATGAGGGATGGATAACAGATTAAATTGGATTATCTTTTTGGTTTTAGCCTTTGCTATAATGATAGGGCAGGCCTATTTCTTTGGCGAAAAACCAAAAGAAGCTACTAAACAAACTCAAACAACTCAAGGCGGAACAGAGTCTTTTCCTACAGAGCCCTCCGGAAGTTCGGATCAGTTCGCAAACTTTGATGAGCCGATTGAATCCTTACAAGAGAGTTCTTCTGCTCCTAAAGGCACCTTAGTTACAATAGACACTCCCCTATATAGAGGGGTAATTGATACCGCTGGAGCCAGAATCGTATCCTGGGAGCTTAAGGACTACAAAGCCACTCAAAACGGAGAGGGCAGCGAGCTGGTCAATCTTTTTAATCAGGCTCACCCTGGCTTTAACACCACATTTTTTGTAAAAGACCGACAAATACCTCAGTTTATTCCATATCAGTATAGTGGAGAAACCAATATTTCTCTCACAGAAGGAACCAAAGAACTTAGCTTTGTCTGGAACTCACCTCAAGGAATAACCATAAGAAATGTAATAACATTAGATTCAACTACTTATATAGTTAAGCAGAATTTTGAGATTACAAATTCAACCGGTAGTCCGCTACAGGAGAGAGTCGTCATTAGGTGGCTCGGCCCAGTTCAGGGTGGGGGAATGACAAGCGGAGTAGACACAAATACCTTTATAGCCTTAGTAGCGGATGAAGTTGAAAGAGTTAATAGCAGCCCAGATAAATCTGAAAGTTTTAAGGGAGTCATAAACTGGTTTGGCTTTTCCGAAAAGTATTTCACATCACTCTTTCTTCCAGAAACTGGAGCTGAAACCCAAATCGAAATCACTCCCGGACAAAGTGAAGGACAGGTCTTGGCAAGGTTTGCCTATCCGCCAAGCACAATTCAGAGCGGCAAAACTAATTTAAAAACTTGGGAAGTCTTCATGGGTCCGCTGGAGCCAAGTTTACTAAAACAAGTCGGATCTGAACTAGACAGGGCAATAAATTACGGCTGGTTTGGTTTTTTAGCCAGACCAATGCTTCAATTCTTAGAATGGTTAAATACCTACTTCCATAACTATGGTATATCAATCATCGTAATTACCATTATTATCAGGGTTCTTTTCTTCCCACTAACAGTTAAATCAATGATATCCATGAAAAAGATGGCGCTTAAGACTGAGAAGCTTAAGCCTGAGATGGATGCAATTAAAGAAAAGTATAAAGAAGACAAGACTAAACAAAACACAGAGCTTATGGCTCTATATTCAAAGCATGGAATAAACCCACTAAGTCAGCTAGGTGGGTGCATGCCGCTACTAATTCAGTTCCC
>JBCCIH010000105.1 GCA_039028315.1 Thermodesulfobacteriota bacterium
CTAGCTCACAAGTGCCGCAAGGAGACTTTGATGCAGTTAACATAACAAAATATGTTCCAAAGGGTGATTCCGCACCCCCGGGATGGCATCGACCGCTTCCGGATCGACTCCCAACAGCAGGTTATTGGCCGGCCATTATGGCGCTTGGAATAACTTTTATGCTCTGGGGTCTTGCAGTTGGATTTAACGAAGTCGTTAGCACTATTATTATCCTGGTACTTATAGGACTAATTCTTTTTTCATTAGCTCTAGCAGGCTGGATAGGAGACTTAAGAAATGAGCGAAAAGACCAAAACGAGTGAAGAGTGCAGTAGAAGAGCGTTTTTCACCCATATAAGCTACACATTAGGCGGCCTAGCAGCTGTTATGGTTGGAATACCGATTGTAGGCTCTATCTTAGCTCCTATAGTAAATAAGCCAAAGCCAATATGGAGGCCTGTTGGTGAGGTTAAGAATTTTACTATTGGCGACACCGTTATTGTTTCTTTCATAGATTCATCTCCCCTCCCTTGGGCAGGTGTTACATCGGAGACTGCCGCATGGCTAAGAAGATCAGGTGAACAAGAGTTTATTTGCTTTTCAGTAAACTGTGCTCATCTTGGCTGCCCTGTGAGATGGGTTGCCGGGGCCAGGCTGTTTATGTGCCCTTGCCACGGAGGCGTTTACTATGAGGACGGCAGTGTAGCAGCAGGGCCTCCTCCACGAGGTTTATATAATTACCCGGTGAGGATTAATAACGGACAGGTTGAAATATTAACAAGCCCAATACCAATAACGACGGTGTAGTAAATTGATCAATAGAAAACGGACAAAATCATATAGGGAGTTTTGTTGATGGAATCTTTAAGACGCGCTTGGTTATGGTTTGATGACAGAACAGGCCTTGGCAGTGCCCTAGGCCCTTCCATTAAACACCCTGTCCCGCCAAACTCGGCCTCATGGTTCTATGTGTTTGGTAGCGCGACTCTATTTGCTTTCATGCTGCAGGTAGCTACTGGTGTTACCCTTGCATTTATGTATGTCCCATCTGCTGGAGAAGCGTATCAGAGCCTTCAGTACATAACCGATCAAACAACATTTGGAAGAATTGTAAGGGGAATGCACAACTGGGGCGCCTCAGCCATGATACTCCTAATAGGTGTCCACATGGTGAGGGTTTATTTAACCGCCGCATATAAATTCCCACGTGAGATGCACTGGATATCAGGGGTTGTACTTTGGGCACTTACAGTAATCATGGCGTTTTCAGGTCAGGTAATTAGATGGGACCAAACTGCTGTGTGGTCAACCATCGTTGCGTCAGAGCAGGCGGGGCGTATACCTCTTATTGGAACTTGGGTAGCGCAGTTTTTAATAGGCGGAGAAACCATTGGCGGAGCAACACTAAGCCGAATGTTTGCCTATCACGTTTTCATTGTTCCGGCACTTTTATTCTTATTTATTGGGCTACATTTATATCTAGTAATCAAAAACGGAATCTCCGAGTTTCCAAAAGCTGGCAAACCAGTAGATCCTAAAACTTATAGAGAAGAATACGAGAACTTAGTTAAGAAGAAAGGTATCCCGTTTTGGCCGGATGCGGCTTGGAGGGATATGGTATTTGGCTTTATAGTTATTACGACGATTCTACTTATTGCTCTAATCATAGGACCTCCGGCTCTTGGTCCACCGCCTAATCCATCTAATATAGATGCTCTTCCAGTGCCGGATTGGTATTTTGTGTTCTATTTTGCATTCTTGGCTCTTATGCCTCCACAGATGGAGACATACCTCATGGTGTTTGGGCCTCTATTGGTAGGAGCTCTGTTGTTCTTCCTTCCTTTTATTTCAAACAAGGGAGAGAGGAGCCCTCTACGGCGTCCTTGGGCGGTTGCAATAGTGGCGCTTACAATAGCCAGCATTTCTGGACTTTGGGCAATCGGAATCACCTCTCCATGGTCACCGCACTTTGATGCAAAACCGCTAACGACACAGATAATTGGAGCTGAAAGCGGGCCTATTTATAGGGGCGGCGAATACTTTAATGAGAAGGGTTGTTTGTATTGCCACACTATCTCAGGACATGGCGGAGAAAGAGGACCTAATCTAACCTACATTGGAGATAGGCTGTCTACTGATGAGATTACGTGGCGTATAATGAACGGAGGACTTAACATGCCGGGATTTGGCGGCACTCTTTCAAACGAAGAGCTTGCTGATCTGGTGGTATTTTTAAAATCCAGGACTAGAGAGAATCAGGAATTATCTTCTGAATGAGACTCGGGAGCCTCGCGGCCTTTCATAAGAAATTTAAGCTGTACCATATCCTTTGGAAGGAACATATCTAAGAACCAGTCTATTGCCACCCTTATTTTTCGATCCCATCCGGGCAATTTGCCTAGATAAATGGTTCTCCACATAAACCATGCGAAAAAGCCCGAGAATTTAATCCCTTTTATATCTGCGACCGCAGATCTGTGACCCAGAGGTGCTAGCATTCCTTGAGTTGTAAAAACAAAAGCCCTTTTGTCATCAGTCTCATTGATTGCCGAAGCTACGTTGTGAGCTACTCTGGCCCCTTCTCTTATTGCATGCTGAGCTGTGGGGGGATAAAACTTTCCAGTATGCGGATCGGGGATTGTGGCGCAATCGCCAAGTGCCCATACTCCTGGATAATCAGCAACTTCCATAAATTCATTTACTTCTATCCTGCCTCTTTTATCAGCTATAGGCAGCTTTGCAATTACAGGCTGTGGCGCAGTACCAGCTGCCCAAATTGCAGTATGTGTTTTGATTTTATCGCCGTCCTGAATTTCTACTGAGTCCGCAGTAACTCCACCCACTCTTGTTTGCAGGTGAAACTCCATTCCCCTTTTCTTGAGCAATTTAAGTCCGTATTCTGCAAGCCCCTCACTCATCTCATGCATAATCCTATCCCCAGGATCTACGACAACAACTTTCACCTCATCAGCTTTTACATTCTTGTAGAATCTTTTACTTGAAGAGACAAAGTCGTTTAGTTCTGCCGCAACTTCAATGCCGGTATATCCACCGCCAACAACCACAAAAGTAAGAAGACTTTTCCTTAGATCAGGGTTTTGCTCCAAATCAGCCCTTTCAAACATATCAATTACATGACTTCTCAGAACCATTGCATCAGCAAGGTTTTTAAGTGGGAAGGAGAACTCTTCAGCTCCCGGCACATTGTGATAGCCAGTGATAGAGCCCATAGCTATTATAAGATAGTCATATTCGAGGTTAAAAGTCTCACAAGTATGGAAGTGATAACATGAGACAACTTTCGTCTTAAGGTCTATAGATTGAACGGCAAGCTCTTTGAAAGTTGCTCTCTTTAGACACTCTCTTATAGGAATGACGACATGCTTTGCCTCAATGCTGCTTGAAACCACTTCTGCAAGCATAGAAGTGAAGACCAGATAGTTATCTTTGCTTATTAAATCAATTTGTACATTATCTTTTTCTGAGAAGATTTTCTCTAAGGTCTCAGCGGCTTCTAAACCTGCAAAGCCGCCGCCAAGAATCAAGACGCGTTTGGATTGTTGATCTGCCATCTATCACAAGCCTCCTTGATTATCTGTCAACATGAAGCACGTAAGCAGAACATTCTTGACTATCTAGCGCCGATGCCCTACCTATTCATATCTCACATGAAATGTTAAGTATTGTCAATAAAGGCTATGTTAAATCCAAGAAAATAGTCTGGCGAAAAGTATTTTTAGGTTATTATTTATCCTGATCTTCAGACTTATCCTCAGGCACCCTAACTGCAACAAATAGTGAATTGTTTCCCCTGATTACTTGAAAGAGTACTGTATCCCCAGGCTTTATTTTATCTAGCGCTTTAGAATAATCTTGAAGTGTAGAAATAGAACTCTTGTCAATTTTTAATATAATGTCAGCCAGCTTAAGACCTGCTAGCGATGCAGCGCTTCCTTGCTGTATATCTGAGATAATAATTCCTTTATCCTGTGATAAATTAAATCTTTTGGCTATATCGGGACTAATTTGCTTTACCCTTATACCAAGATTTTCATTTATCTCACTTTCTATCTTAGTTTTTTGATCTGGAAATTCACCAAGGGTAACAGTTAATGTCTTAGTTTTTCCATCTTCTATGACTTTGACCTCGACTTTGGTTCCGGGCGCTGTCTCAGCAGAATAATTTGTGAGATCAGACACATCAGTGACTTTCTTGCCGTCAAACTCAATTATTACATCCCCGCGTTTGATACCTGCTTTCTCAGCTGGCCCATCTTTAGCAAGATCACTTACCAAAGCTCCTTCATCTTCTTTGAGATCAAAACTTGCGGCAATTTCAGGAGTTATTTTCTGAACATAAATACCTAGCCATCCCCTTACTACCTTTCCTCCAGACTTGAGCTGCTCGATTACAAACTCCGCCAGATCAATAGGAATAGCAAAACCAATGCCTTGAGCCCTTGAAGCAATAGCAGCGTTAACTCCAACAACTTCTCCGTTTAAGTTAAAAAGCGGTCCGCCGCTGTTACCAGGGTTTAAAGATGCGTCTGTTTGAATAAAATCATCATATGCTCCAAATCCCAGTGAGCGGCCTTTAGCGCTTACAATTCCTGCAGTAACCGTGTATCCGAGACCAAAGGGGTTTCCAATTGCGATTACCCAGTCGCCTATTCTGAGGTTGTCTGAATCACCGAACTTTACAGTCTGAAGTTTTTGATCAGGCTCAAACTTAAGCACGGCGAGATCAGTTTTAGGATCTTTTCCGACAACTTTAGCTTCATATTTATCGCCACTTTGCAATATAATATCTATATCAGTCGCTTTATCGATAACATGATTGTTTGTCACTACATACCCATCTTCGGTGATGATAAAACCTGACCCAAGCCCTTGTCGCTTATATTCTTGGGGGGCACCGCCGCCAGGTCCGCCGAAAAACTTTTCAAAAAATTCGTTAAAAGGATCGTTAGGACCTCCAGGACCTCTTTGAAACGGGCTTCTTTGCTTAATAACATTTGTAGTACTTATATTAACAACTGAGGGCTGAAGCACTTCAACCAGATCAGCAAAAGATGGAAACTGCTGTGTACCTTGCAGACCTGAGCTTGTGCTTTGTTTTTTTGTACTACTATCAGAGGACTCTTTTGTTGTTTTGCTTGAAGTAGGTTGAGAGGCAGTTTCTTGCTTTGTATTACTAGAGCTTTTATCGCTGACACTTAAGTCGCTTGGTCTTTCGCATGCAATTGATGCTGCTAATAATATAATAAATGGTAGATAAACTAGTATTTCAAATGGGCGTCTCATAGAGTCTCCTTAGAATTTTTATAATAGGAATAATATAGCTTTGAAATATACATAGGCAAGTGAAATATATATAAATTCTATATCTCAATTATGACACTTTACAGTTTAGACTAAGCTCGGGCTAAACCAAGCTATATTTGTAAACCTCTATGACACAAGATAATTGATAAATATAGCAGTTTGACCTTTAAATTAATTGCAGTAATAATGAGCCTTAGATCATGTCACATGCACAGTTAATCACATTTGTAATAGCAATGCTTGCAATCACAAACCCTATTGGCAATCTAGCAATATTTGCCAGTCTGACAGGGGATAAAACACTTCAAGAAAAAAGAAAAACTGCTTTAGTCGCAGGCGTTGCAATCTTAATAATACTTATTATTGTCACATGGACAGGGGATTTATTGCTTAGAGCTTTTGGAATAGATATAGCTTCATTTGAGACCGCTGGAGGACTCATCATTGCTCTTATGGGTATATCAATGCTTCACGCAAAACCAAGCCCGATTCACCATGGTAAACAAGACCAGGCTGATGCTGAAGCTAAAACCAATGTAGCAGTCGTGCCGATTGCCATACCAATTGTTGCAGGACCTGGGGCTATAACCACGATCGTTGTAAACACCCACCATTACTCAACAATCGATGACAAACTCATGATTTCCGCAGTGTCCGTAGTCATCGCAATAATCCTATGGATCGCATTTTACTTTTCAGCTCCCGTAAGCCGTCTGTTAGGCCCATCGGGTGTGAACATTGTTACCCGTATTATGGGTATTATTCTGGCCTCAATAGCATTTGGAATGATGGCAAGTGGTTTTAAAGCACTATTCCCTGGTCTTGCATAAATACCTTACAAAGACCATTGCAGCTCACTACTACATATTACAATGGAACCAAAAATTAGCTCCTCTCGTATATTAAGCAGAGTACAGATTATATAACGAGAGAAAGGAGAGCTAATCCATGAAAGAATCTAGTGCAGCGCTTAACATCCCTGATTTTTCCTGTCCGGAATCTGAACAATATCTGGTGGACCTTACAATCGATAATTCGTGTCAGGGCGAGATTCATGCACTTCCATTTAATTATAGTGAAGCTTCTGATGAGGCCTTAGTTTGTTTATATACCACGAACAAAGATGAGCGGGCATTTAATGAAATTGTCAGCAGATACAATGACATCTTGATTGGATTTGCAATGAAATTTTGTAAAAACCCATATGACGCAGAGGATATAAAACAAGAAGTACTCTTAATACTTGCAACCAAACTTCATACCTTTAAAGGTAATTCAAAGTTTTCAACCTGGCTATACAGAGTCACGCTAAACACTTGCTATAAACAAATTAACGACACTAACAAAAAAAACAAAAGAGAGATTTATCTAGATGACAGTTTTATAAATCAGACTGAGTCACAATCAAGGTGGGCGCGGTCAGCAGATGAGATGATTCAGTCTAAAGAGCAGATGAAAATTATTAATATAGCTGTAAATGAGCTTTCTGATAGTAATAAAAAGATATTTAATCTTAAAGATATTAACGGATACTCAAATGCTCAAATAGGGGAGTGCATGGGGCTTTCAATTTCAGCAGTTAAATCAAGAGTTTTGAGAACAAGGCTTACAATAAAAGAGAAAATCACCCACTATTTCTAAATAATTTTTGCTTATTAAAGTTAGATATTTTTGAACAATTAGGTTTAGATAGGGGATAGGAGAGAGTAAGCAGAAAAAATGCAACCCAATCAGGCAATCCTTAGTGTTTTCGACACACAATTCAAATTATTTCAGTTAGTTAACCAACAAACAAATATAGAACTAGCAATTGACAAAAAATACTATTTAACTACAATGGTTCAAAGGCTGGGTGGTATTTTGGTTATGCAGCAAAAATCTAATCGAGAGCTAGATCAAGAGTTAATTGACCAAGTAAAAAAAGGCAATAAAACTGCATTTAAAGAGATATATTCCAGATTTTCCCAAGTTACATATAACCTTGCACTTAGGATGCTAAGAGATAAAGAAGACGCCGAAGAAGTAGTGCAGGAGATCTTTCTACAAGTCTGGAACAAGGCCTACACGTATGATCCACAAAGGGGTGCTGTATCCACTTGGGTGCTCAATATCGCTAGAAGCAGATCCATTGATAAATTACGAACCTTAGGATATAAAGATAAAAATGTAGAGATAGATGAAGAAAAAGTGAACTCAAATGATGATTTAGCTCGTACAATAGAAGATAGGGAGGAGAGTAAAAACGTTATAAGGCAAGCGCTCGATTCACTCCCTGATCCTCAGCGTATAGCAATTGAACTAGTTTACTTCGAGGGCCTTACGCATGTTGAGGCAGCTGAGAAATTAAACGAGCCGGTTGGAACTATCAAAACCAGGATTCGTCTTGGTGTTCTAAAATTAAAAGATAAGATTATGCCTTATTTACAGGAGCTTATTTAGTTATGTCTTGCGATGTAAAACAGTATGAAGATCAATTAACGCTTTTCTCATTAGGACTGCTAGAGGGTTCTGAGCTTCGAGCTGTACAACAGTGCCTTGATTCAGGATGCGAAGAATGCCTTAAAGCACTTAGGGAAAACGAGATGGTTATATCTTCTCTAGCTTACTCTTTAGATGACAGCCCTTTATCACCTGAGGTTGAAAACAAAATATTTAAGCAGATTGAGCAAGAACAAGCTACTCCTGCGAAACAACCAAAAACTAGTTTTTGGAGCACCATAAGACCTATGTGGCTAAACCTGGGAAGCGCTGTTGCAGTGTTGTTGCTTATTACATTATTTGTAAATAATATGTCACTTAGGAATGAACTTGAGACTCAAAGACAAGATATAGACAGCCTGCAGGCCAGTATTCAAGAAGACACACAAGTGATGGATTACATGTTGGATCCAGGTGTGCAAACAGTAAAGCTTGCAGGAGCGATGTCAGGCGTGGAGGCATCCGGAAAAATCATGTGGGATGAGAACACACAAGGAGCTCTCTTACTTGTATCCCAAATTCCCGAGCTCACACAGGGGATGGAATATCAGGTCTGGTGTGTGGAAGAAGGAAAGCCTGTAAGCCTAGGAACATTTACGGTAAACAAAAAAGGGCAGAGCATGATGGAAATAGACTCAATGCCAAGACC
>JBCCIH010000106.1 GCA_039028315.1 Thermodesulfobacteriota bacterium
ATAAAGAGAGGCCCCTACCTAATCGCTGTTACAAATTTTTTTTACAAACTGAATTTATTTTAATACCAAAATTATAATACCCGCCGCGCCTATATTAATGATATTAACACAATAATTATTAAAATGGTATATAGTGAAATAAAAAATATTAAAAACCCCCAATTAGAAAAACCATATGATATTTCCAGCTCAATGTTGATATTTCAGTGTTAATTGATCATCATTTCTTTGATTAAATCATTATAAAGAGTAAAAATGAGTCTACGTTTAATTGAAATTATACTTCCTGAATCTGAAGACCTGGGCCGCCTGCGCGAGCTTATGGGAGATCATCCTATTATTGAGCTCTGGGAAGACAGCATATCGGATCAGAAAATTAGAATTAAAATTCTTGTCAAAGCAGAGGAATCTGAAAAGATCCTTGATCTACTTGAAAAAAGATACTCAAAAACAGACCATTTCAGAATTATGCTCTTGCCTGTAGAGGCTTCAATACCAAGGCCGGAAAAACCAAAGAAAGAAGAAGAAAATATGATGGCGCCTCCTCAAAATGATAAGGAAAAGGCGGCAGCAATAGGTAGAATTAGCCGTGAAGAGCTCTATGCCGACATGGACGGCAGGGCCAACATTACGTCTGTCTACTTGGTGCTTGTAGTACTCTCTTCAATTGTTGCATCAATTGGGATACTAAAAGACAACGTTGCAATTATTATTGGCGCGATGGTTATTGCGCCCCTTCTTGGCCCCAATATGGCACTTGCTCTAGGTACAACGCTGGGAGATACAGACCTCATAGGGAGAGCGCTTAAGTCTAACTTTGCCGGTATTCTAGCAACATTGGCGCTTGCAATAATTGTAGGGATGGTGTTTCCAGTAGATCCTTCCATCAGTGAGCTTGCCTCAAGAACCCAGGTAGGGCTTGGAGACATTGCAATAGCTCTAGCAGCTGGAGTTGCCGGCACATTGGCATTTACGAAAGGGCTTCCAAGCGCACTCATAGGGGTTATGGTAGCGGTTGCTCTTCTTCCGCCGACCGTAACGGTGGGAATGCTCATAGGCTCAAATAATATGAGTCTTGTCCCGGGAGCCGTTCAGCTGGTTCTAGTGAACATTATCTGTGTTAACTTGGCTGCAGTGACAACTTTTTTCTTTAAAGGAGTAAGACCAAGAACCTGGTGGGAAACTAAAAAGGCTCAGACCGCTACTACAAGAGCGATTGTTATTTGGAGCGTGCTTCTAATAATTCTGATTGCTACTATTCTTAGATCTCAGGGGTATTTCTAAAAATTACCCCGCCCCAAAATGATTAGGGCAGGGCTTTTTAAGCTAGTCAATTAAAACTATGTATCTCTTTTATAGGTGATTTCCATCACTTTAACTTCTTCACCGCTTGGAGCGCTAATGAACATATCGTATGTGAAAGTATCCTTGTCTATAAATTTAGTAACTCCTTTAAATGACTGCTGGCCGGATAGTGGATCTGTGAATGTTCCTGTCTCTGTAAATGTGTTTGTTTCAGCATCATAGCTTCCTGTGCCAATCATCATTCCCGTTCCCATTGTGTCAATCCAAACACTGTTATACTGCTTTTTGGCATTGTCATATCCTATAAGACCAAGTCCCTTAAACTTCTGGCCCATAGAGGTGCCTTCAACTTCCATCTCTAAATATCTTTTGCCTAAAATCCATTCTATTTCGTTTTCTCCTGTGGATGTTTCAGGCGGCTCCCCAGGTGAGGACCAATATTTAAGAGTATAGTCCCAATCGCCAACAAGCTGCTCAAGAGCTTTATGGCCATCAGAAGGGGTTGCGTACTCTTGCCATTTGGCCATTGCTTCGGCCTTCATTTTTTCCATATCTTGAGCCTGATCGGCATAAGTAAGACCAGAGAACCCAAGACACAATGCAAATGCGAAAAGTAGGACTAATTTCTTTTTCATAATCATCACCTCATTTGTGGATATATTAAAATGTTAACCGATTAATTAGCAGAAGAAAGAAAAATTTTAGTACTTCTCAGGGACAAATATTTTATCTAAAACCCGAGACTTTCGATAGCTCTTCTTACTTTGAAGAGGCGGAAGCTTTATCTTGTTTTTAGGCTCATGTTCGTATGGAATATGCTCTAAAATATGACTAATACAGTTTAGCCTCGCTCTCTTTTTATCGTTTGCGTCGACTACATACCAGGGGGAGAGTTTTGTGTCGGTAAATTTGAACATATCATCTTTCGCCGCTGAATAATCGTACCACTTGCTACGTGCGCTCATATCCATCGGGCTTATCTTCCAGCGTTTCATCGGGTTTTCTATCCTCTCCGTAAACCTCTCTTCCTGCTCCTGTGGTGTTATATCAAGCCAGTACTTAAAAAGCATCATTCCTGATCTTATAAGAGCCTCTTCAAACCCGGGGCATATTCTTAAAAATTCGTTGTACTGCTGTTTGGAGCAAAAGCCCATAACGCGCTCAACACCGGCTCTGTTGTACCAGCTTCGGTCAAACAGCACTATCTCACCAGCAGCGGGAAGATGGGGAACATAGCGCTGGAGGTACCACTGGGTTTTTTCTTTCTCGGTAGGCACGCCGAGTGCCACGACACGGCAAACTCTGTGGTTTAGAGGCGCCGTTATACGCTTTATCATGCCGCCTTTCCCGGCAGCGTCTCTGCCTTCAAATATTATCGCAATTTTCTTCTCCTCCCTTACTACCCACTCCTGAAGTTTTACGAGTTCTATCTGGAGTCTCTCAAGCTCTTTCTCATAGTACTTATTGTCAATCTTGTCTTTGTTTTTTTTATCCTCTTTCTTTTTTCCCATTTTCGGCCTCCGCTGTGAAAAGTGTAGCTTTGATTATAATAACTACTACTACAT
This sequence comes from Thermodesulfobacteriota bacterium, assembly GCA_039028315.1. Lineage (NCBI taxonomy): Bacteria > Pseudomonadati > Thermodesulfobacteriota > Thermodesulfobacteriota bacterium. The sequence goes on from JBCCIH010000106.1 coordinate 2,871, forward strand.
ATAAATACAGAATACAATTGTGTACAATTATTCTCATATAAACCAACTTCGGAGAGCTCATAATGGCAAGTCAGGAAGCAGCTGCACTTTTGGATAAACACATAAAAGAAAACACTGCTAACGGTAATATGCACCCCAGCGAAAATTGGTATGAAAAAGACTATAGAGAGGCTGAGGATCTGGTATGGACCTTTACTGATTTAAACTGGCATAGCCTAAAAAAGATATTTGAAGAGCGCTCACATGTGTGGCAAGAGGCCTGTGTATTCATTTTGGGAGAGTCAGGATCAAAGGGATCTGTAAAAATGCTAACCGATATATTTGTTAACGGTGGTGATAAAATAGCTTGTTATGTTGCCATTTTCTTATCTGACCAAGATTTCTCGGAATTTACAGAAGATGAAATATCCAATATTTCCAGTAGGTTAATTGAGCTTGTCGAGAATGATAAATACAAAAAATATGGAGCTCATTACCAGGTAAGCCTAGATAAAATTTCGGATAAATTGAGCAAGTAAAACAATAACTACATATATTATATATGTACTTGTTTTTTGATATAGTTAATATATTATCATTACGTACGTTTGTTTGAAATTGGGTATTGTATTCAAGGTCAATATTCGTAAAATAATAAATGGTGGCAGGTTTAATATTATTTTTCTAGAATCGGGAATAAATTGTCATTTATGACTGTTTATATCTATAGAGAGGGAAATTGCATTTTTAATTTCTGATTCAAATAACACAAAAATATATGCTGCTAAAAAGTACGAGCATTAATTTATTTTGACTACCTAATCCAACATCCCTATCCCGGGTCCGTTCCCTCCACCTACCGCCATCTTGGATTCAGGGATAGGATGTTGGGATTTTTAATCTATAGCATCCCAATACTCCTAATTAAGCCTCCAAATCAATAATTTTATAAAATTTTGAAATTTTCGGGAATATTCTTATTAGATCTATTGTTATATATGTATAAGGAAGGATGAATTCAATTCTGAAAAAAATTCCTTGGCCGCATAAAAAGCAATGGGACGGGCAACCCCTTTTTTTTCGCGGCATAATAATTATGCTGCTTAAGCCAGAGTGCTTAAGCAGCATTTTTTTTTGCCAAATTATATCCACTCCAGGTATTTTGACTTAACTCTCTTGCTTTTCCAACAGTTATGATATTCTTATCGCCGCACTACAATCTCAGTTATATATAGGAGAATGCAATGAAATATCTAGTCACAGCAAACGAAAGTGGGGGTTTCTATTCTTCTGACGAAGTTGCGCAAATATTAGAGCAAATGGTCATTCCGGCGTTTGATGAGCTAGAAGAGCTTGAGAGTGACGGTGCACTTGTTGGCGGAGTGCCTGTTGGGGAGAGGGCTTTTGTCTTTATTGTTGAAGCAGAGTCGCATGACGATGTTGACCGTACGCTTAGATCCCTTCCCTTATGGGGAGTGATGGACTGGGAAGTTACCCCGCTTCAGGATTTTGAGTCCAGAGCTTCTCATGAAAGAGAGATATTAAAAGAATTAAATAAGAGAAGCTAGTATACTCGCCTACTAAACAATCATAATAATAGTGTTAATATTTATTTTAATAGACCTTCTTGCGCCTTCTTATAATTACTGAACTAGCTATTATTCCTATCGCTATAGATATTGAAATAAGACCCCATTGAGAAATAGTTGGTATCTCACTTGTTATCATTGGTTCACCAACAATTTGTATTGGGAACGGGGGGTTAACTGATACAAAATTACCCATATCTAAGCCTTCAAAGCGAATTTGATAATTCCCAGCGGGTATTTGTGAAGGGCTAAAGTCAACTAAGTTAGGGTCAGATGTTTGTGTAGATAGAGAGAATTTTTCCCACTCCTGGTCACCCGAGGGATTTTCGCTTGTATACCTCTGTCCGTCAGGGAAAATAATGCTGTATGTTACAGCCGGAGATCTAAGAAATAATAGATTAAAACCGTCAGAACCAGCAGGATTTAAATCATCAAAAGGATTGGGTGGGTTCACTCCCTCTGCTACTACGTCAGAATCTGGCGGAGCAAAATCGGGAATAACGTTTGGCGTATTCAGATCATCTGTATCAGTTCCGGTTCCGTCAAAGCTACCCCTGTCAGTATCACCATCCCAAAATTCTAGTTCTAGAGCTGGATCACGCAATTGAAAATTAAAAGTAAAAGTTCCGTCATATGTCGCACCAACCAGATCATCAGGGCCAATTCCGTCAGCAAAATTAATATTAGGATAAATAATTGGCAGATCAAACACCCCAGTTGCGTTGGCGATAAAAGTGAAAATTTCTTCAATAACTAACTGTCCTTGTGATGTTCTTACCTTAAAAGAATTAGAGGACGAAACTCCGTTAGTTAGAATAATGGAAAAAGTGTATACATAATTGCCACTGTCATCGATCGCACCCGGGTCGTTAAAAATATCGAAATCAACCCAGTCATTATCTAACAAGTCAGTATCCTGTGTTTGAAAAATTATTGGTCCATTGTTGTCTCTATCAGGATCAGACTTTAATACATAGAGGTAGGTTCCCGGTGTAATAGGGCTCCCGTTATCCCAGTGAAACTCTCCGTTTGCGCCATTTAGGTGGTCGCCGTCAAATATTCCAAGTCTAAAACTCTCAACTTCTACAGGTACAACTAGTCTTATATTCAGCACACTAGGCGTTAAAGTGCTAAAACCCACTCCTTCCGTAATATTGAGAAATCTTCCGTCATCACTTCTGCAAGTTGGAAAACAAGACTGAGAGTATGAATTGGGTGCATTAATTGCAAGTAAAACTAATGCAATAACTATAGCTATAAATTTCATTCTATATAGTGAAAACATCATCGAAATCCCCCTCTATTATTGATAAATTAAGGAAAAATAAGTAAGGTCTTTTTGTATTTAGAATTATGCATATATTTGCAATAATGTCAAAATAACAAATTTGTTATATCCTGAATAATTTTCATATTGTATATAAGTAATTATTTCCGGTGTTTTGGGTCAATAGGTTTTTTTCTCCGAAGTCATCCAAAATTAATCCAACGTCCGTACTATATATTGGTGAGGGAACACCAACGCGGTATCCTTCACTGCAACTGCAGACTGCCCATCAGTTCTCGATCGCAGTGAGGGATCCGCATTTTTTAGTTTTTATGCAATCTTGATTCCAAAAATTATATAAGAAAGTAAATGCAAGGGTTAAGGTTATTAGGAATTACTCTGAGGTTTGCTTTTTTCTATGAACGTAAGCCAATTTGGTGGGAGCTCGCTCTCATTGAGCATAGCGTCGTGATCACAATGGTCACATGCCCCGCACTCCACACAATCATCAAGCCCGATAGGACATTCTATGCAGTGCTCGTCTTTCTTAGACTCTAATTTCTTATCTGTCTCGCTCATTTTATTAAATTAAATCCCGCTTATTTTCTCTATAAGAGATTTGCGCTCCTCAATGTCATACTTGCGCATAATCTCCATTCTTGTAGCCTCAGGAGATCCGCCCCCGGATATGCTTATTGCTGAGTACCAGCCGCCCTGATAAGACGCTGTGATGTCCTCAAGAAGTTTTGCAACAGAAATGCGGTAATCCGTAGGTATATCCTCTCGGCCCTGAAGATATTCATTAAGCCTCTCGCCGATATTAGGAATTTCCATGTCCTCAGGGTAGGGTGAGGCAACTAGTATCCCGCCGGTTGTATCATGTACTATTCTGAACATATCATACACATGGGTGCCCTGAAGAAGCTTTCCTATGTTTGCATACACTGGCTCAGGTTTGAAATTTCCTGCGGTGGTTTCGTTACCAAAAATAGCTGATGTTACTCCGCATGCGTAAAACGACTCCACAAACTTTATCAGATCGGCAACCTTATCCCTCACGTGCCCTGTTTTTTGTAGATCAAGCCCGTTTGCTTCAGCCATAGATGCTGTGGCTCCAATCAGCATATCGCCAAGCCCAGCTCTAGCGCCGATGCAGCTTACTCTATGATGCGTTGCAAATGATTCTGTTAGTGAGCCTGCAAAATCCCATTCTCCAGCAAGAAAAACTCTGTCCCATGGAACAAATACGTCATCAAAAAGAATTTGCGCAGTGGACTGGCCATATTTAGACGTAAGCGGAGCCCCGCTCTCGCCCGGCCTTCCAGCTTGCCTGGATACGAGTTCTACTCCTGGGGTATCGATCGGGATAGCAAAAGAGACTGCATAGTCCTTGTCTTGGAAAGTCATATTTCTAGTTGGAAGAACCAAGATCTCATGTGTATACGGAGCACCAGTAACGATCGCTTTGATCCCCCTTACCACTATTCCATCCTCATTTCTATCAACCATCCTTAGATATAAGTCCGGGTTATGCTGCTCATGAGGGCGCTTTGTCCGATCACCTTTGGCATCAGTCATTGCTACACATGTAGTAAGGTCCTCATCCTGAACCCACTCAAGGTAGTTTAAAAACTTCACATGATAGTCAGTGCCGTATTTTTGATCAGTGTTGTTTGTATTTTCATAAAGTGCATTCAGCGCATCGTGACACAAATATCTTTGAGCGCAGCCTGTCTCTCTGCATAGGAGCCTTGTCATCTCAAGTTTTTTTAATAGATCGTCTTGGCTTGTGTTGATATGCAAAAGCCGGTTTACCTTCTTGCCCGTTACATGAGAAGTTGCAGTCATGGTTTCAGAATATTCCGGCAAAAGCGCATATTCATATGTTACGGAAATTGCCTCAACACCCGGTTTTAGCAAAGGCTCATCTACAACACTCTCGACTTTGTTGCCTTTTATGTATACGGTTGGATTTAATTCCCTAAGACTTTCTACAAATTGCTCTGGTGTCTTTAGCATCTTAGCCCTTAATCACATGGTCTCACATCTGCCAGTTTATGTCAATGATTTTTGGAACTACACAAAGAGGATTTTCTTTAAATTATTAAAAGTTTTACACCTATTATGTATAATCCCATTTATATGCCCTATTATTTAAGGAGGCTCTTATGTACCCAACTCTTAAGCCAGGCCTTACTTTTGAATTTGAATACGAAGTTCCAGAAAATAAAACAGTTCCTTACATCTATCCCGAGGCCCAGGAATTTCAGCTTATGCCTAAGGTCTTCTCAACCGGTTTTATGATTGCCCTTATTGAGTGGGCGTGCGTTAGGTTCGTAAACGAACACATAGATTGGCCAAATGAGCAGTCAGTTGGAATCGACGTTAGATTAAACCACACAGCGGCCACACCTCCCGGGATGACTGTAACAGTTAAGGGCGAGCTGGCAGAGGTAGACGGAAAGAGGCTAGTCTTTAATGTTGAGGCCCATGATGGGGTTGATCAAATAACATCCGGGACTCACCAGAGATTTATAGTTAACGCTGAGAAATTTATACAAAAAGCTAACGAAAAGGCAGAGGCGGCAAAATAATATATGGCTGATCTATCCTCTGTAAAAGCGCTAACATTTGACGTCTTCGGCACAGTTGTCGACTACCGAAGCTCAATAATTGCAGAACTCAAAGAGCTAGGAAATACAAAGGGCATTGACGCC
>JBCCIH010000107.1 GCA_039028315.1 Thermodesulfobacteriota bacterium
CAGAGCCTCCAAAAGCAGAAGTAAAGCCTCTTTCTATTTCTGAGAAACTCTCTTTGGGATTAGTTGGATTAGGGGTGCTGTTTTTTATAATTATGCTTTTTAACACCCCTCTAAGAGGAACCTGGAGCGGCTTTCTTCTAGCTTACGGCCCGCTAACCATAGGCGGCGCACTTTATTTCTGGCTGAGCTATAAAAACACTGAGCCCGGAATTAAAAACGACGGGAACTATTTTAGAAATATTACATCAAGAGGCTCCCTTGGATGGATCGCAGGGATACTCATGACCGGTTTTTATGTAATTCTCTATTGGTGGCCAGAGTATCTTGAAGGCGGCATTAGACTTTTAGACCCTCATGCAAACCTCATAAAAGGACAGCCTGCCGATCACTGGTTTCTCTATGGATTCATTTATACGCTTGCAGTTCTTGTATTCGGCGTGCGCATGCTTATGAAATACCGAGGAAACCGCTATCAGCAGATTAGAACGACGTCTGTTATGACGGTACAGCTTGGATTTGCATTTCTAATCCCAAATATACTAGTACTTTTTAATCAGCCAGAATTCTATTTCTCATACTTTTGGCCGCTGAAATATGACTACCTATTTCCAAGCACGATAAGTTATCTGACATCAAGCTCAGCAGGGCTTGGAGTGTTTTTGGTCTTCTGGGGAATAGTTATGAGTTTTATTGCCGTGCCCGTGCTCACGTATTTCTTTGGCAAACGCTGGTATTGCTCATGGGTATGCGGATGCGGCGGATTGGCAGAGACTATGGGTGACCCATGGAGGCAGCTCTCAGATAAGTCAGTGAGAGCATGGAAGATTGAGCGCTGGATGATACACAGCGTTCTGGTTTTTATTGTCATCGTTACAGCTGCTCTATGGATAAACTCATTTACCCAGGGGAAGGTTCTGGGTGAATTCTCAGGCTCAGCAGCAAAGTGGTACGGCTTTTTTATTGGCGCAGTTTTCTCTGGTGTGGTTGGTGTTGGATTCTATCCGCTAATGGGAAGCAGGGTTTGGTGCAGGTTTGGGTGTCCGTTAGCCGCCGGACTTGGAATAATTCAGCGATATTTCTCACGCTTTAGAATCACCACAAACGGCGGGCAGTGTATGTCCTGCGGCAACTGCTCGACTTACTGCGAGATGGGTATTGACGTAAGAGCATATGCTCAAAAAGGCATGAACATAATACGAGCGTCATGTGTAGGTTGCGGTGTTTGCAGCGCAGTCTGCCCAAGAGGAGTACTCAAGCTTGAGAACGGAAAAACCTATGCTGATAGGTTTGAAGGCTCTGCAAGACCTGTGCAGGCATTTATAGATTCGCTAAAGCACCTTTAGTGAATTAGTACTATTCTATTGATCAGACTTACAAAACCAATTAGAATCCAAGCATAAATGGATGAAAGTATTCAAGTAGCAATTCCCATACCTGGGGAGGAGTCTTATTCCTACAGTGTCCCTGAACATCTTAAAGATGGAATTAAACTGGGCAAGAGGGTATTGGTCCCCTTTAGAAATAGACGCTCTATTGGTTTTATTGTGGGAATAGGCGGTGCACCCCCTGATATAAAATTAAGAGACATTTTAGATGTAATTGATGAGCAGCCGCTTTTTGATGAAAAAAGACTAGATTTTTTAAAGTGGGTCTCTAATTACTACATCAGCTCTTTAGGTATTGTTCTAAAAGCAGCACACCCTGGGGGTTTGGGAGTTAGTCTTAAAAGGCTCATACGCATTACCCAAAACGGACTAAATGCAATCTCAGACCACCGTCTGACAGATCATGAAGAAGTTGTACTCAACACAATAAAAAATTCAGAAGAAATAACATCTCAGAAGCTGCTCAATTTAGTAGAAAATACTTCAAATGAGCTTTTAAATTCCTTAAAGAGAAGAAGCCTTATTGAATTCAAATATGAATTAGAGTCAGATGCAAAAGTTAAAACTGAAAAAATAATAGTTGCCGAAGATGGTGCAACTTTAGACAGCAAACTTCTTGCCAGAAAGCATGCAAAATCCCAGATACTGGAATATGTTTTAACTCATAGAAAGGTGTCCCTTTCAGATTTAAAAGAGTTATTTGGAAATGTGAGCGCTCACCTGCCATGGCTTGAAGAAAAAGCGTTTGTAAGGATTGAGCATAGAGAAGTTCAAAGAGATCCTTTTTCTCATATTGATTTATCTGACGATACTAAGCACAAATTGACGCTTGATCAAGATATTGCATGCAAAAAGATACTGGAATCTGTCGACAGCGAGCAATACTCACCGTTCCTACTTCACGGCGTAACCGGAAGTGGCAAGACCGAAGTTTATCTGCAAGTTATTAAAGAGGTGATCAATAAGGGTAAAGAAGCTCTTGTTTTAGTGCCTGAAATCTCTTTAACCCCTCAGCTTGTTAAAAGATTTAGGGCCAGATTTGGAAATAATGTCGCCGTTATACACAGCGCACTTTCGGAAGGTGAGAGATTTGATGCCTGGCGGTTGGCAAGCAGGGGAGAAGTTAAAGTGGTAATAGGTGCTAGATCAGCCATTTTTGCCCCGCTAAAGAACTTAGGAATTATCATTATTGATGAAGAGCATGAGTCCAGCTATAAGCAAGAAGAGTCCCCGGCCTACAATGCAAGAGATCTTGCACTTGTTCTAGGCCGTATGACGGGGTCAGTCGTTGTCTTAGGCTCCGCAACTCCATCGGCCGAATCATACAGTAATGCTATGAAGAATCGCTACACTTATCTATCTCTTCCACTTAGAGTTGAGGATAAATCACTTCCAAAGATTGAAGTTGTAGATATGAAAAATGAGCAGGTCACTGTATTTTCTGAAGCCCTTAAACGCTCTCTAATCTCAAATTTTGATCAAGGCAAACAATCTATTTTATTTCTCAACCGTAGGGGCTATTCAGGACTCCTGATATGCCATTCGTGCGGGGAGATTCTAAAGTGCCCTAACTGCACAGTATCGATTACTTATCACCAAGAGGATAATTCAATTAAATGCCATATGTGCGGGCTCTCTGAAAAATCTGTGCCGGATTGCTCAAAGTGCGGGGGCAATTTTAGAGCGCTTGGCATAGGGACCCAGAAGGTTGAGGAAGAGGTAACAAGACTTTTGCCTGGTGCCACAATTGCAAGAATGGACAGAGATACTGCTGCCGGAAAGAACAAGCTTTTAAGGCTTTACTCGCGGCTTGAGAAGGGTGAGATAGATGTGCTTATTGGAACGCAGATGGTTGCAAAGGGGCATGATCTTCCGGGAGTCACGTTAGTAGGAGTAATCTCTGCCGATATATCGCTCGGAATTCCTGATTTTAGATCAGGAGAGAGAACCTTTCAGCTCGTAACCCAAGTTGCAGGACGCTCTGGCAGGGGCGATCATCCGGGTAATGTAGTTGTTCAAACCTTCAATCCGGATCACCCAAGTATTATTTTCGCAACACATCAAGACAGTGTCGGATTTCTAAAAACGGAGTTAAAACTTAGAGAGGCGCTCTCATATCCCCCATATTCAAGATTAGTTAGCATTAGATTCTCAGGCAGGTTCGAGGATGAAACCCAGCGGGTAGCTTCTGAGGCGGGAAATTTAGCAAAAAGAATGTCATCAAAGCTTCCCTTGGATACTCTAGAAATTATAGGTCCATCAGTTTGCCCAATATATAAAATTCGAAACCGATTTCGTTTTCAAATGTTGCTTAAGTCCTCAAATACATCTGTACTTCACAGTTTCTCTAAAAAGTTGATAGCTTCAATATCTAAGATCTCCTCAGGTGTTAGGTGCTCAGTTGATGTTGATCCCTATTATTTTAGTTAATGCCTGATTAATAGAAATCATACAGTTTATGGTAAAATCTATATATAAGTGTTTAAAAAATTATCGGGGAGATTGTTCATGGCCAGAAAGCAAAGCAGTAGGTCAAAGAAAAAGACTGAACCACAAGTTGATCTTAGCGATTTAACGAAAGCAGGTGAGCATTTTATTGCAAGTGCTGCTGAGTTTGTTGTGGGCGCTGGTTTTGCGATGAAAGGAGCCAAAAATCTCATGGATAATGAAGAGGGGAGGCAGTTTTTAAGAGATCTGCCTTCTAAGGCTGCTGAAAAAGGTTTTGAGTTTCTCACTGAAGTAACTGAACAGATAAAAGAGAAAGAAAAAAGAAAATCTAAAAGAACAAGCCGGAGCAGAAGTAGGAAGATAGAAGTTGAATAAAGTTTTACCCAATCCTGAAAATGCCATAACTGTCCTAGAGCGCTATAAAGATCAACATAAGAGAATATCGTCTAAAAAGTCCCAAATACTAGAGATATTATCTTCTTATAGCTGCTTTCTTGGTAGGGCAATACTCACAGATCCCTATATTTTAGAATATCTAAATAAACCAAAAAACATTAAGAATAAGAAATCTTCATCTGAATTTATTAATGAAATTGACTTGATCAGAACTGGCGCAGAATCTGAGACTGATCTGAGTTCAAAACTAAGACAATATAAATACAGAGAATTTTCCCGGATTATATACAGGGATATAGCGGATCTTTGTCCTTTCAGAGACACAATGGAAGAACTATCAGATCTAGCCAGCGCTATTATTGAAGCTGCGTTTAGGTATTACAGCGATGAGTTGGATATTAAGTCGTGTGGTCAGTTTGTAGTGCTTGGAATGGGAAAACTCGGAGGTAGGGAGCTAAATCTTAGCTCTGACGTGGACCTAATTTATCTCTACCGTGACAAAGGAGATCCAGACCCCTTTTTCAAACTAGCTGAGAAAGTTACAAAACTACTAAGCGCTGTTACTGAAGATGGGTTTTTGTATAGAGTTGATCTTGGGCTTAGGCCGGGAGGAAGTAAAAGCGCAATAGCAGTTCCCATTGAAGGCGCAGTGGAACATTATTTTTATTGGGGAGATACATGGGAAAGAGCGGCAATGATCAAGGCAAGACCAATAGCAGGGGATTTATCCCTTGGTTATGAGTTTATTAATGAGATTGAGCCATTTGTTTACAAGAAATTCTTGGATTATCAGTCAATAGAAGAGCTTAAAGATATGAAAACCAAGCTCGACAAGTTGCAAAAAAAACGAGATGTAAAGCTTGGAAAGGGCGGCATTAGGGAGATTGAATTTTTCATACAGGCCCTTCAGCTAGTAAATGCAGGAGAGATTCAGGGCATAAGAGAGATTAACTCTCTATTAGCACTGCAAAAATTAAATGAGCTAAATATAATCGATCAAGAAATTTTTGAGTCCCTAACTTCTTCTTATATATTTCTTAGAAAAGTGGAACATTACATACAGCTGGTTGATGAAAGGCAGACCCATAAACTACCTTCATCTGCAGAGGATCTAGAGATATTGGCCAAACGATGTGGGTTGGGTTCAAGAGAGGAGTTTGAGAAACTCTATAACGAAACAACTTCAAATGTCTCAAATATCTATAACCATCTTTTCTACGAGCCTTCACAAAAAACTGAGGAAGTCGGTAAGGAGTTTTGGGAGCTCGCAGATTTTCTTACCTCAGGCAATATTGAAGAGGAGCAGGCGCTTGAGAACCTAAGTGCTCTTGGATTTAAAAACCCTGCAAGTGCAATAGATATATTCTCAAAGTTGCTTGATCCAAGATTGGGCGGACTCACTCAAGCTGGAAAGCTTACAACCAAAAAGGTTATTCCCGCATTTCTGGGTGAGATACTAAAATCATATGATCCAGACTCGTCTTTGGTGAATCTTGAAAGGTTTATTTCTGGCATTGGATGGCGCTCGTCAATATATTCAGTGCTTCTGGAAAACCCTGATATTATTATCCTTTTAGCAAAACTTTTCTCTACAAGCGGTTATCTCTCAAATTTCCTTATCCGCCATCCTGAGTACTTAGATGTCATTACTTTAAAAGACGTTAGGACGGAGTTTGGCTCTAAAGAAGAGATGCTCAAAGCTCTTGAGCTGGCTGTGGGTGAGGCCCAAGATTATGAAGACAAGCTCGATGCGATACGAAAATTTAAGCATGTTGAAACTCTTAAGATTTGTCTTAGAGATTTAAATGGAGAGGTTGATCCATTTTATGTTGGAAAGTATTTATCAATCCTTGCAGAAGCAGTGCTAGAAGTTGGTCTGGAGGTGGCATGGGAAGAAATCACTGGCGGCAAAAAGAGTAAAAATAAAAAAATGCAAATGCTGGTTTTAGGTATGGGCAAGCTTGGCGGTCATGAAATGAGCTATAATTCTGATCTTGATGTTATTTTTATTTATGAAGCAAAAGATCACGAGTTCTATTCTAAACTCGGACAAAAAGTTATATCTGTTCTATCGGTTCCGACGGGGGAGGGTTTTGCCTATAAAATTGATCTGGATCTAAGGCCCTCAGGCAGATCGGGCGCTCTTGTGACATCATTTGATTCTTTTAAGCAATATCATAAGGCCAGTGCTCAAATATGGGAAAGACAAGCCCTAATTAGAGCTGCTGTGGCTGCGGGCGATAAGAAGCTAGGAGAGAAGGTGATCAAGACTGCTCAGCAGATTGTATATTCACAGCCATATCCCAAAGGCTTTTATAAAGAAATAGACCGTCTTCGCTCCAGGATGGAAAAAGAGTTAGCAAAAGAGTCTTCTAGTAAGCGCAACATTAAAACCGGTAAGGGCGGCACAGTAGATATAGAGTTTCTTGTGCAGATGCTTCAGTTAAAATATGGCAATAAACATAAAGATATACGTGTGCCTAATACTTTAGATGCGCTTGAAGCGCTTAAAACAGACGGAATTATCAAATCCAAAGACTATGAAGTTCTAAAGGAAGGGCTATATTTCCTAAAGAAAATGGAAAATCTTTTAAGACTTTTACATGATAGATCAATTAATGAGCTTTATGAAAGCGATTTTGAAAAATTAGCCTCTGAGCTAAGTATGAAAAAAGATGGAAAGAAATTAAAAGAGAAATACATTTCTAAAACAGACAACATTAGAGAGATATATGACAAATATTTTAAATAGAGCTTCAAAGCTAAACAATCTATTACTGGTGGAGCTATGACAGAATTTAATAACTGCATATTTATAATGGCCGACGGCGCAAGAGCTGATGTATTCTCTGATCTTCTGAGCAAAGGAGAGTTGCCGAATATATCTAAATATATCCTAGAAGGTGGTAGCCATACCGAAGCTGTTACCGTATTTCCTTCCACAACCGGTCCAGCCTACACGCCATATATATTAGGGAAATACCCTGGGCGCTGTAACATGCCTGGAATTAGATGGATGGATAGATATAAATATGAGGATAAAACTATCTCTCTTGGGCGTTTTAGAAGCTATATCGGTATTGAGACATATCTTATGAACTCAGATGTTTCAAAGGAGTTTCAAACAGTTTTTGAACTAATTCCTAGAAGTGTGAATATCTTTAATGAGCTTTGTAGGGGGGTTAGCTTCAGAAATGACAAGACTATGTTCTCAAAACTCTACTATAAGGTCAAGAGTCACTTCACTGATAAAAGTAATGAAGTAGATCTGGTAGCTGAGCGGATACTTCTTAACTCGCTTGAGCTTTTACCCGATTACACATATGCTGTTTTTTTGGGCATAGACACTTACTCACATATAAATCACCCTTTTCACGAAAAGGTGCTAGATTCATACCGCAGAATTGATAATACAGTTGGTCTTGTGGCAAAGAGCCTAAAGAGCAAGGGCCGACTTGAAGAGACCTTGTTTGTCCTCACTAGCGATCATGGTCTTACTCAAACCCACTCACACTTTGATTCGCTCGAATTTATGAACTCACAGGGCTACAAGACATTTTATTATCCAAATGTGTTCAGACATTTTTGGGATGCTGATGCAGGAAGTCTGATTTCCGGAAATGCTATGGCAAATATTTATGTAAAAAGCCCGGAGGGATGGAGCAGAAAATCAACATACGAAGAGTTGGAGAGTTTAGTAGATAATTTTTTAGAGAGAAAAGAGGTAGATATAGTAGCGGGGTTGGATGAAAAGGGTAGGGCTAGAATCAAAAGCATAAGGGGAGAGGCCTCAGCTTGGATTGATGATGATCAAAACATCAACTATGAAAAAATAAAAGGAGACCCTTTTAACTATAATGGCATGCCCAAGAAAATGAGCTATGAACAAGCCCTTTCGCATAGCTATAAAACAGAGTACCCTGATGCACTAGTTCAGATAATACAAGTTTTAGAAAGTCCTCGGACAGGTGATCTGGTGTTGAGTGCAAATCCTGGCTATGACCTTCGGGCTAGACATGAAAATCCCGAACACCGATCTTCTCATGGCGCACTATTTAGAGATCATATGCTCGTGCCTTTGGTTATGAACTCTAAGATAAATAAA
>JBCCIH010000108.1 GCA_039028315.1 Thermodesulfobacteriota bacterium
ATAATTTTCTATTTACCTTTTAATACAGTATCTATGTTAATTAAAGGAACGCCTTCACCGCCGGTAAATTTTGGCAGTGTTCCGTCCCATTTTTCAGCCAATCTTAGCTGGATAAGCTCTGGATTGTTCTTAAGAGCCTTTGCCTCTCTCTCAATAGCATCTGCCTTTGCTCTAGAAGCAGCCTCGATCTCATAGGCCTCACCATCCGCAGCCAGCTTACGCTCCTGATATCCTGCCTCGGCTTGCGTTACCCTTCTGGTTTTCTCATTTAGCGCCTGAAGAGCTTCCTGCTCTGCTTTTACTTTAAGCTCAATCGCTTTGTTAAATTCCTCTGAGAATTCAAAGTCTGTGATAGCCACGTTTGCAATTTGAAGCGCTGTAGGGACCTGTTTGTCTCTAAGCGTATCATCAATAAAGTTCTCAATAGCTTTTTGTATCTGCTGCTTAACTTCTGCTCTTTTTGTTACAAGTTGTTCTGCTGTGTACTGCGCTGTTACAGCTTTCACTGACTCCTGAATAGCGGGCTCAATCACAGTTGCGGCAACTACTTCTCGCTGACCGATTCTCTGATATGTAAGAGGTGCTACAGGGCCGGTTATTGAGTACTGAACGGTTACCTGAGTTTCAACGGTCTGAAGGTCCTTAGATGCCGCGGCTGATTTTGATTTGGCTTTTGTAAGCCTGATGTCAACCTGCTCTACTTTATCCATAAATGGTTTTTTTAGATGAAATCCCTCAGGAAGCGGCTCAGGCTGAACTGCCCCAAAAGTTCTTACTACCCCGACGTGTCCACTGTCCACAATTACAAATGCGCTTGTGGCGAGAACGATAACCAAAATGATTATTATCGGGTACAAAAAGTTTAGATTTTCCAACTTTGGTCTTGAAGCCATGCTTTATAAAACCTCCGTATTTTTGCTTATTAGTTTATATAATATATCTGGATTCTGTGATTTGTAGAGTGTTTTTAATTAATTGTTTTCTTGGCTAGCATCTACGACCCTGAGTCTTATCTCTTTTTTACCGTTCCACTTATTAAATTCGGGTGTGTAAACCATATCTATTTTGTCAGGAAGAAGCTCAGGCTCTTTCATATTAAACCATATTGCATCGTATGTTTTAGCCCCACTTTTAACCTTAAAACCAAGGTGCTTGTCTTTAAATATACGCTGGGATACAACATCTAGCCCTGTGGACAAAACCGTGGGCTCAGGGTTACCAATGCCAAAGGGCGCAAGCATCTCAAGCTCTGAGATCAGCTCCTCAGTCATGCTCTGTAGTGGTACTTCGACATCGATTGTGAGTCTGGCTTCATATTTCTCTTCTAAACTAGATAGAGCTTTATCAAACATAACTCTAAACGTGTCTATATTTTCCTCTTTTATAGAAAGTCCTGCAGCTTGTTCATGTCCGCCGAATTGTAGAAAGAGTTCGGAGCACTCAAGTAATGCTGAATAAATATTGACCCCTTCAACACTTCTGCCCGAGCCTTTTCCAACTCCTTTATCATCAATAGCGATCAAAATTGTCGGCTTTTCATATCTATCAACTATTCTTGATGCGACAATTCCTATGATCCCCGGGTGCCAATTTCTAGAAGCTAACACTATAGAATACTCGCCAATTATATCGGGGTTAGATTCAAGTTCCGTTATTGCCTCTTTCACAATATCTGCTTCAGTATTTTGTCTGTTTGTATTTTCTTTGTTTAAACCTTTGGCCAGCTGCCTGGCATCGTCCAAGTCATTTGAGATAAAAAGTTCAACTGCTCTATCTGCGGTGCTCATACGGCCAGAGGCATTTATTCTTGGCCCTAACTTAAATCCTAGATCATATGAAGTTAACTCAGTTTTTATGCCGCTTGCCTCTTTTAACGCCTTCACGCCTTGGCGCTTTGGGCTCTGCATTCTTTTTATGCCCTCTTTTACAAATATCCTATTCACATCCAAAAGAGGCGCGCAGTCGGCAACTGTGCCTAAAGCTACGAGATCTAGATAGTCCCCTAAGTTTGGCTCTTCCTCTTTAAAAAATCCCTCATCCCTAAGAGCGCGTCTAAGAGCTATTACCAAGTTAAAAATCACTCCTACACCTACAATCTCTTTTGCAGGATATTTACAGTCTTTGATTTTAGGGTTCAACACCGATACTGCATCTGGCAAATCTTGAGGAGGTTTATGGTGGTCGGTAACTATAAAATCTACTCCTAGCTCCTTAGCTTTTTCTACCTCATCCACAGCGGTTATGCCGCAGTCTCCTGAGATTATAAGCGATACTCCCTTTTGAGCCAGCTTTTCAACAGCGCTAATATTAATTCCATAGCCTTCCTTTAATCTGTCGGGGTTGTAATATGTAACGTCCGTTCCTATGCTTTTTAAAAAATTATACAAGAGCGCAGTTGAAGTAACCCCGTCAACATCATAGTCGCCATATATAGCAATTTTCTCGCCATCACTAATACCCTTTTTTGTTCTCTCAACAGCTTTTTCCATACCCTTCATTAGATAAGGAGAGGGGAGATCAAAGAGGGTGCAGTTAAGAAAAAGGTTTGCCTCGGTTTCATTCTGGATTCCGCGGTTGATTAATATCTGTGAAGTGATTGGAGAAACATTTAGGCTCTTAGAGAGTTTATCTCTTAGTTTAGATTTCTCTTTTTCAATTATCCAATTTTCTTTCATTTATAATTTTCTGGCTAGAAAAATGTGTTTGCTATAAAGTCTAATCAGCAGGCTTATATATTAGACAGAGCTTAACTTGAGAGTCTATGATATTTGTATCAAGAATTTTCTTTAAGATAGCTGACAAGCCCGCTTAGCCCTAGGAAATAACTGTTTATTCCAAATCCTGATATAACACCAAGCGCAACTCCGGAAACAAATGACTTTTGCCTGAAATCCTCACGCTTATGCACATTTGAGATATGAACCTCAACCACTGGAAGACCGCAGGACAGTATTGCGTCTCTTATTGCAACACTCGTATGGGTGTATGCTCCTGGGTTGATGACAATTCCCTGAGCGCTTGTCATTGCATCTTGAATAGTGCTTACAATCTCGCCCTCAGAGTTTGACTGGAAAAATGAAAGGTCTACCTCAAGCTCCTTTGCTTTATTGGAAAGAGAATTGTTTATCTCTTCAAGAGTGGTTGCCCCGTATATATCGGGCTCACGTTTGCCAAGCATATTTAAATTTGGTCCGTGTATTATTAATATGTTCATAATTCCTCTCAGCCCTGTGAGTTAAATCCTGCAAAGCTATTCATTTTATTTAACTTGGTTTTCTCCAATTTTTCAATTGCTGAGTTTCTCTGTGCATCATCAGAGTATACTTTATCAATAATTTCTCTGGCCTTTTCATACTCTCCTTGCTGCAAGTAAAGATTAAACATTGTCTCTGTATAAACTTCAGCTTCGAGAGTGGAAACATTAGCATTAATTTCATTTATTCTTCTTGATTCAATCGGGGTTTCAAATGCGGTTTTAGATTCTCTGCTCTGTTTTTCTGTAAGCTTGGTATTTATACTCTCAATTTCACTAAGAAGAGAGTTGTCTTCACTATGAAAAACATAGGCTTGTTCTAGCGTGGTTTTTGCCTTGTCTAATCTGCCTTCACTTTTATAAATCTCAGAAAGAAGCTTTGCTGCCTCTAATTTGTCGGGTGTGATCTCCAGGACAATTTCCATCTCTCTTTTGGCCTGATCGATAAGCCATCTGTCATAGTATATTTCCCCGAGCATGAATCTGGCTGTGACATTATTTTTATTATGTACAAGCCCTCTTACTAAAACGCCGATAGCTTTATCAATCTTGCCTTGTTTGCAAAGAACATCCGCGAGCTGAGAAAATGTGTTGGATGCAGGGTCCGCGGCTAGAATTTCCTCAAACTTTTGTTCTAATCGCGCAAGTTCGTCGTATTTTTGCTGATTTTCGCACATATTAAACTCAGAATATGTAGATCTTGATTAAGAGTCAAGTTTAAATGCCTAATTGTACAAAATTGCACATATTCACTGTGTAATATTCCACAGATAAAATGCTAGAATTTTGAACGTTCGTATGTTTAATACGGCTTAAATGCCCTTAATCATTAAGTAATTGTATTCGTGAATACTTGGCATTTTGATTGCACTAAATAATCCATACAAAGCCCGAAGTGCGTAGAGAGATGTATATAAACATTTAGTTATTGTCTTGAGAAGGAGGACAGGAATGAGAAGTATTTTAGTAATTATTTCAATCTGTATACTGACAGCTTTGCCCTCGTGGAGCTACTATGTTCAGGACGGCAAAGTTCACAATGAGAACGCAGAAGTTATAAACCTCTACGGAGTAAGCTGGTTTGGGTTTGAGACACATAATAACGTTGTTCATGGTCTATGGGCGAGGAACTGGAAAGATATGATAGATCAGATAAAGAGTGAGGGATTTACGGCAATACGGCTTCCATTTTGCCCAAATACTCTTAAGAGCGTTTCAGTCTCAAGTATTAACTATTCCCTAAACCCAGATCTTTCGGGTCTTAACTCACTAGAAATAATGGACAGAGTAATTGCCGAGCTCGACCGCCAGGGTTTTTATATTCTCTTGGATCATCATACCTCTGATTGTCAGACGATTGATGAGCTGTGGTATACGGCAGCTTACTCTGAGCAAGATTGGATTTCTGACTTGGTCTTTGTTGCTGAGAGGTATAAAGATGTTGAGAGAGTATTTGCAATTGATTTAAAAAACGAGCCGCACGGGCCCGCAACTTGGGGAGTGGGCAACCCTCTTACCGATTGGAACACTGCGGCTGAAAAAGCAGCGGCACAAGTACTATCAGCAAATCCTGATTTGGTTGTGTTTGTTCAGGGCATTGAGAGTAATCCAACTTGTTCGGGCCAGATCAACCACTGGTGGGGCGGAAATCTTGAGCCCTTTGACTGCTTTCCGCTCAATATACCTGAAGACAAGCTAGTACTTAGTCCTCATGTATATGGGCCTGATGTTTTTGTTCAGCCATATTTTAATGATTCTAATTTTCCTAACAACATGCCGGCTATTTGGGACGAGCACTTTGGTTATTTAGTAGACAAAGGATATGCAGTTATTATCGGCGAGTTTGGCGGAAGATACGGAAACGGCGGAGATTCAAGAGACAGAGACTGGCAAGATGCACTAATAAATTATATGGACTCAAAGGGAATGACCGATTTTTTCTATTGGTCATGGAATCCAAATAGCGGTGATACCGGAGGGATTTTGCAGGATAATTGGCAGGATGTCTGGGAGGATAAACTTCAGCTTTTGGGTCAGTTAATGGATGGGTCTAATCCACCTCCCACGCCCCCTGCCTGCTCTGATGGTTTAGATAATGATGGGGATAGTCTTACAGATTTTCCTAACGATCCTGGCTGTCAAAGTGCCCAAGACACAAGTGAGTTTAACGAGCCCATAGGTGGTGAGGGAATTTCGACAGATGTGAATATTGATAACGACTGGGGAAGCGGATACTGCGCCGATGTTTCGGTCACAAACAATACAGGTAGCCCAGCTGACTGGACAGTAGCTTTTCCAATTGAAGGCACTTTGCGTGATATGTGGAACGCTACTTACTCGCAAAGCGGGGATCAAGTTACCGCCGAGGGAGTGTCTTGGAATAATATTGTTAATCCGGGGCAGTCAGTCGGCTTTGGATTCTGCGCTGAAAGAGGAGCGCAGCCAACTCCGCCTCCACCAACACCTGTACCAACACTACAGCCAACTCCGCCTCCACCAACTCCCGCACCTACTCCTGAACCGACTCCTATTCCAACACCTGCCCCTACACCACAGCCGACTCCACCGCCAAGTGGAGATGTAACAGCAAATGTGACGATCAACGATGATTGGGGCTCTGGATACTGCGCACAGGTGAATGTAACAAACTCGACAGCTCAAGCAGTTGACTGGGTTGTTTCATTTCAAATTGAGGGAATGCTCAGAAACATCTGGAATGCGACATATCAGCAAAATGGAGATACCGTAACAGCCGAGGGAGTTTCTTGGAATAATACTGTATCACCTGGTGGAAATACTAATTTTGGGTTCTGCGCCAACCGCTAGGCCTATTATCACTTAAGAAGGGGGGTGGATAATCCTCTTGCAAGTAACCTATTTGCCCCTCTTCGCCTTACTTGTGATCATGTTAATTAGAAAGTCTGCTTCTTTAATTTTAAGAATTTTAGCTAGTACAAAGTAAATAATTACCGCTATGAGCACTGAGCCCAAGAGTATACCAATTTTCTCAAGTTCAAATGAAGAATCGCTCCAGGTTACGAGCTTTGATATCCTCCAAACAGCCGCACCCATAACGGCAGAGATCGCCGCCAATTTTAAGACGAGAACTATTATGGATTTTGTGTTGATATGCCCAGCTCTTTTTTCAATTATGTAGAAGAGTAGTATGAAATTTACAATGGATGAAATAGAGCTTGCAACTGCTAGTCCTGTGTGTGCATAACCAAGCGTAAAGCCCAGTATATAACCAAAAATAGCGTTGACTATGAACGCAATAAAAGCAATAACGACAGGGGTTTTCGTGTCCTGCATAGAGTAGAAAGCGGGGGCTGTAATGCGTATTCCGCCTACTGCCCAGAGCCCAATGGCATATCCGAATAAGGCCTGAGAAGTGAAGATGGTTGCAGCATAATCAAACTCACCTCTTTGATAGAGTAAGTTGATGATCGGCTCACGCAAAACTATAAGCCCGACAAGAGCTGGGATTAGAATAAAAAACATAAGTCTTAGAGTGAAAGAATAGGTCTCTTTGAATTTATCAAAATCTTTATTTGCCACATGAGATGAGAGGCTTGGGAGCAGCACTGTCGCGATCGAGACCGCTATAATGCCTAAAGGAAATTCAATCAGGCGCTCTGCAAAATATAGATATGAGATTGTGCCCTCCGCCATAAAAGACGCGTACTGGGTATTTACTAGAATATTTAAATTATAGACTGCTACTCCAAAGAGCTGTGGCACAATTAAAAGCCCTATTTTCTTTACTGCAGGTGATCTGACATTTTTTGTAAAGCCAAATAGGAAGCCGCGGCTGGATAAAAAGGGAAGCTGAAATATGAACTGCAGTATTCCGCCCGCAATTACTCCGGCTGCGGCGGCGTAAATAGGCACATTGAAATTTTTATAAACTAAAAACACAGCGGCTATAATGCATATGTTCAATATTACGGGCGAGAATGCCGGGGCAAAAAAGTGTCTTAGCGAATTCAATACTCCCATAGACAGAGCAGTTAAGGAGATGAACAGGATGTATGGGAACATTATTCGGTTCAGCGACACTGCAAGCTCAAAGGTACTCTGATCAAAACCGGCTGCAAAAAGTTTTATGATGTAGGGTGAAAGCAAAATCCCAGCTAGCGAAATTATAATTAATAGCGATACGAGAATAGTAAACACCGAGTCCGCAACTTTTTTGGCTTCTTCTTTGCTTTTTGTTTCAAGGTATTGAGTAAACACCGGAATAAACGAGATCGTAAGCGACCCCTCGGCAAAGAGTCTTCTTAGAAGATTGGGAATTCTAAAAGCAACCCAAAATGCGTCTGTGGATGAGCTTGCTCCAAAGAAATATGCGATCACTACATCTCTTGCGTACCCAGCGATACGGCTTAAAAATGTAAGTGAGCCAACAAGACCGGCTGATCTGGTTATTTCTTCATGGTGCTTCATTTTCTTAATTTGATCCGTTTAGAAACTATCTACATCTTCAAATTCAATCTCGTTTCTTAAACCCTTTAGAATATTCTTAACTACATCCACTTGATCAGGCGTAGGGGTTATCTGCATTATGCCATTTTCGGGATCTTGGGTCCTTACCCAGGCTATATGAGAGTAGGTGCCCATGATCGACTGAAAGTAGACGGTTTCTGATATATTCTTAAGTTTTATATATATATTTGGCATTTTATTCCGATTTGAAAAATTAAAAAGATTATATCCCAATTTGCTCTTTTTGTCCGATACTTATTTATAATTCGAATTATTTCATATAGTATAGGCATTTGCAAAGTGGTATAAAATGGCATATTCCTTAGCTAATAGCATTGTTGATTTATATTGAATAATAAATTATCACAGTAGGTTAGAGAGCGTTATTAAAGTAGAGCCCGAATGACATAATTTTGCGATACCCTTTATTTACAATATTAAACATGCAATTGTTGGCCTAAAAAACTGCATTATTTTACATATCATAAATTTATAAAAAATTGAGAAATTACAAAACCTTACTTGACAAACTTAACACAATTTTATATAGTGGTTCAAAGTGGCGTGAA
>JBCCIH010000109.1 GCA_039028315.1 Thermodesulfobacteriota bacterium
CTTTTCTTAAAAAAATCTCCGCCATATGATGAAAAAACCGTAGAGTGGATAGCAGAGCACTCATCAAAACGTGAGAGACTAGCAAATGAGGTAGAGCGCGAGGCAATGAGTATTGAGAGAACTCAACTAATGAAGCCTTACATAGGAGAGGAGTTTGAGGGAATAGTCATAAGCGTAATGCCTTTTGGAATGTTTGTTGAAGTCACAGAGATGTTTGTCGAAGGCCTTGTTCCAAAAGATTCCATCAAAAACTGGAGGGGCCGCTGGTTTGATATAGGGCAGAGGCTAAGGGTAAAAGTGGTTCAGGCTGATCTTGAGAAAAGGGGAATAACTCTAAATCTAGTTTCCTAACTCCAAAAAAAAAGGGCCTCTCACAACTGAGAAGCCCTCTTACTTTTTATAAATCTCTTTTTAATTATTTGTTTCTTCTTCTAGCTCTTAGTGCAAATGCAAATGCTACAGGTACTAATGGAATAAGTAGGTTTGCAACCGCTGTTCCTAGCTGAACAGTATTTCCAGCTATAGAACATGTACTGCTTGAGCCATTGCCACCACCAGGATTATTTGTTGGAGGATCTGTTTGTGGAGGTCCACCAGTTGGTGTTGGTGCTGGGGTTGCCGTAGGACCTGCAGTAGGTGTTGGTGTAGCTGTTGGGCCCGCTGTTGGGGTCGGTGTTGGGGTTGCAGTTGGTGTAGGAGTTCCGGTAGGCGGCGCCATTACAACAGACTGAACTGCCGCTAGAGCGTCTATGCGTCCGTTACCAGCTCTGAAATCAAAACCGGCTGCTCCAATATCAACTGCTGTGTTTAATATGGCGTTTACTACAGTCTCTGCATTATTGGAAACAAGCTCCGGATTAGAAGCTGCAGCCACCATAACTGCATCTCTGCGTGCTTCTTCAACAAGTGCTGCAACCGCTGCTACATGAGGAGCCGCTGCTGAGGTTCCGAAGAATGTTTCAAATCCATCTGTTGAAGTAGAAACTCCGTCAGGACCTGCAATGTCAGGTTTGTTTAGAAAAATTGACGGCGCCACACTAGTAGATCCGCCTTCAGAGCTTAGCACTGCATCTATTGGATTAATTAATGCTACAGGCCCTTCTGCACTGAACGGTTCAATTGTGTTAGGTGTGTTCCACTCAAACGCTGCGCTTCCAAGGTGCACAGTCGCTGGATGACCAAAGATCGAACCCATTGGGACATTGAACTCATTAACAATTTCATTTCCGTTAAAGTTAATCTCAATTGTTTGAGGGGTTCCGGATAAAAGGGCTACTTCAAGATCTACTTGTCTTGGATTAATAAGACTTGGATTGTCAAAGATAACAATATTTAGCGGATCGCCTGGATTAAATTCAAAACCTAGAGCTAAAATTTCAAAATCCAAACTATCTCTTACCTCTAGACGATATTCACTTGTGGCTGAACCAAATGGCTCACTCCACTGAAGAAAAGCAACAAGCCTTCCTCCTGCTGGAATTGTCATTGTCATACCGACATCGTTTCCTCCACCGGCTACAACTCCAAAGTTATGAAGAGTTTGCGATTCAATAAACCCTCCGTCATCTAAAAACGGAGCTTCATAGTGTTCAAGCCTGTTATTGCCGACAGCAGAAGCAGTGATAATCCCCAGATCATTGGCATCCTCATATTTTTGTGCCAAAGAGCCGTGCTGGAAATATGGCTGGGTTAGGTATCCAAGGTCATCGACTATGATATCTACGCCATTATCGATAAAGAAATCTATAGCTGCAAGAAAATCTAAAGTTGTAGTAAATCCTGTATGAAAATAAAGCTCAGCACCGGGCGCAACATCAGTTACAATTTCGAGCATAGCCGTTCCTTCGTTACCCTCACCAGGATCGCCTACTGTTACTGTTGGCAATTCGCCAGCTGCTTGAGAAGTTGCAAGCTCGTCAACTCCGTCTGAAATAACTCCGATTTTTACTCCCGTTCCGTCAACGCCAAACATGCTTCTTGCATCATCTGCCATCATAGCGGCATCACCTTCTGTCTGAACAGCACCTACTCTTGAGTGAGCGTATTCAGGAGGGCTTACACTATCTACAAATGCCATTTCATCCATATCATTAATAGTGCTTGAAGGTATCCATCCCTGAACTATTTTTAATTCTTCGTTTACTCTTTCAACCTCTAACCCGAGATCAATAAGTTTTTGGAGATTGCCATCTCCTACTTCGTTGCAATGCACATAAACCTGTATCATTCCTGCGTCATCAACCTTTACAACTTCGTTTGAGAATGTGCTCATAGCTCTTTGCTCTGAGCTTCTGGTTGAAGCCATATCAGAAATTTTGTTAATACTGTTTTGAAGTATCGGGCTAACTTTAGTCTCAGCAACTGTGTCTAATGCCACAATTGGCGAAACAATTGTTAACGCGAATACAATAATTGATAAGAAAAGTTTTCTCATGATACACCCCTCTAAGAGTATTATATTCTAATACTATAACCTAAAAATTATTATACCCTACTATAAAATGTTATGTCTAGACTGTATAATACATATTTAAATGAATTAAATAGTTAACAGAATCAGAATCATCCTTCAATTATTTTCTTAATAAATACTAATGAGTCAAAAGAAAACGACCAGACTGTATGCGATCCTAGCAAGAAATGCAGCCAATGGAGTCATCTTTAGAAGAGGACCGACAGCGCAAGTATTATTAATAAAATGGAACTTAAATAGCGATACTTTCGAACTAGGACAATGGTTTAAAGGCCGCATATATGAGAGACGCTGCGACTTGTCTCCAAGCGGCACTAAATTGGTTTACTTTGCGGGGAATTTCAAGACATCACTCGGCTCATGGACTGCAGTAAGCAAACCTCCTTATTTAACTGCGCTAATGTTATGGCCCAAAGGCGATGCTTGGGGCGGCGGGGGATTGTTTGAAAATGAATATACGCTTCATCTTAACCACCGGGACTATGAATATAATAAGGGAGTTAATGAGATGGAGCTTATGGAAGGATATAAATTGCCTAAAAATTTTAAGATTAAGCCTTTTGGAGAAAGATCCGGGTGGGGAGAGGACGATCCTATTTGGCGTATGAGGCTTGAGCGAGATGGTTGGACATTAATTGAGGGAAAAGAGGCTAAAAGAGACTACAAAGCAAAAATATGGATAACTTATGATCCGCCAATCATTTACAGAAAACCCTTGTCTAAAAACAAGAGTAATCAATATTTTTTAGAAATGAAAATTATGGGCATTAAGGAAAGAAAGGGTCCCTGGTATGTAATAGAATATGATCTAATTAACACCAAGACCTTAATTAGACAGGGCTTTGGACGCTTAGACTGGGCCGACTGGGATATCCGAAGTGGTGATTTTCTTTTTGCATCTCAAGGAAAGCTTTTCCGTATTAAGCATGAGTCTAATCAAGAAACCCAATATAACCCAAATAGCGCAATTGAACTTGCTGATTTCTCAGATCTTAGCTTTGAGGCAATAGATTCACCTAATTGGGCCAAAGTTTGGAAATAATACAATTGACCTATAGACATGGCGGAGGGAGTGGGATTCGAACCCACGATAGCTTTGCAGCTATACTGGTTTTCGAGACCAGCGCCTTCGTCCGCTCGGCCATCCCTCCCAGTAAGTAATCCACATAAACTACCAAACCATATATCTTAAGGCAATAAATCACTTCTCAGCTAATCTGGGAAACTCTACTAAATAATGTAGACTAGTTTTGTGCACAAAGATTTTTTCTCCAAAGGCGTTAAATCTTCTATACAAAAGGCAATAAAGGACGCATCTGGAAATGAGGTTTTTTTTGTCGGCTCATTTTCAGACGATAAGGTTATAGAAGAGGTGGCCGTAGTTGCCAGGGGAAATGATTACTCAGTTCCCGCAGTAATTGAGTCCGCCAGCCCCGGAGAAGTAGTAATACACAACCACCCCTCAGGCAATTTGACTCCTTCAAACCAGGATATCCAGATTGCCTCTGTCTTCGGCAGTCATGGGGTCGGCTTTCTAATAGTCAACAATGATGCTTCTCAAGTATATGTAGTGGTAGAGCCATTTTTCCAAAAAGAAATCAAACCGCTTGATATCGAAGAGACCAAACATGCGCTTATGTCCGAGGGACAAGTGGCTAAAATTATGGGGGATAAATTTGAGCTTAGAGAAGAGCAGATTCATATGCTTGAGTCGGTGACATCCTCTTTTAATGATAACTGTATTGATATTGTTGAGGCGGGCACTGGCACGGGGAAGACGCTTTCATATTTGATCCCGGCAATAAACTGGGCTATTCAGAACGAAGAGCGCATCGTTATATCAACCAATACTATTAACCTTCAGGAGCAGCTCATAGAGAAGGACATACCAATGTTATATGAGGCTTTTGACGAGGACTTTAGCTATTCCCTTGTAAAGGGCATGAGAAACTATCTTTGCCTTCTTAGAACAGAGACTATGCAGGAAGGACTGTTTGAGATGGCTGATGAAGATGAGGTCGGCACAATTGATGACATATTAAACTGGGCCAAGGTCACTGAGGACGGCTCACTTTCTGATTTACCTTTCACTCCCCCAGATAGTGTTTGGGAAAAAGTCTCTGCCGAGAGCGATAGCTGCCTAAGGGCCAGGTGTCCCTATTATTCCAGATGCTTTTTTTATAAATCCAGACGTGAAATAGCATCCTCACAGCTTCTGGTTGTTAACCATCATCTGCTTTTCTCTGATTTAGCAATAAAGAGCGCCTCTGAAAGTAGCGATGCAGGCATACTGCCGCCTTTTAAAAGAGTTATTTTTGATGAGGCGCACCATCTAAATGATGCAGCCACCTCGCATTTTGGCATGAGGGCTACTAAATTTGGCCTATTGCGAGTGCTCAGAAGATTAAAGAGAAAAGGCAAGGGCGGCCAAGGCAAGGGGCTAATCTACTACACTGCCTCTCTTGCAACCAAGCTTGTCAGAATACATAAAAAGGGAGTTGTGAATGATCTTCTGAAAAAGGTAGAGGAGCTGCTATCAACCAAAGTAGACACAGTTGAACAATATATCGGGGATTCTTTTGACGCTTTATATTACTTTTGTCTTCCTATCACTCAAGAAAAAGAGGGCGGTAAGGAGGAGATTAATCTTAGAATTACAGAGGATATTCTTTCCGAAGAAGGCTGGCAGAATGTGGATAAGAAATTTTCTCTGCTTAGAATAAGGCTAAAGGAGCTTCATGAGGAGATTAAGGCCATCACCGATATTCTCATAGACTATGAGGTTGAGACAGATATTGCAAAGCTAATAGTTGAGTATAAGGGCGTCTCCAATAAACTCGACTACTACTCAGATGTAATAAGTACTTTTCTAAGCACCGAGGATGACGGATTTGTAAGGTGGGTAGAGGGTAGAATGGGAAAAAGCGGTATACTCTCGGGCATAGGGCTATCGCCCCTTGAGATATCTCCCACCCTTAAAGAAAGACTCTACTCCAAATGCAACACAGTTGTTATGACATCTGCTACTATGGCAGTTAATCAAAACTTTGATTTTCTAAAAACAGGTCTTGGGCTTATAGATGAGCAGCGTGTGACTCAGCAAATCCTACCATCACCTTTTGATTACGAAGAGCAGCTTCTTTTAACTATTCCTGACGATATCCCCGAGCCCGGAAATGTTGGTTACGCTGAGGCAATATCAGGACTAATAAGAGACGCTGTGTTTGCCTCAAAAGGAAATGCTCTAATACTCTTTACTTCCTACACACTTTTGGAAACTGTCTATAGGAACATACATGGAGAGCTTGAGGATGAGGGGATTCTTGCACTTAAGCAAGGCGCTTTTCCTAGATCTAGACTACTGGATAAATTTAAGATTGAAGATAACTCTGTTCTTTTTGCTACCGATAGTTTTTGGGAAGGGGTCGATGTGCCGGGTGATGCCCTTAAGCTTGTAATTATTACGAGGCTTCCATTTAGGGTTCCTACTGAGCCTATTATCGAAGCTAGGGTTGAGTATATGGAAAATCAGGGGATTAACTCATTTACCGACTATAGCGTTCCGGTTGCAGTGCTCAAGTTTAAACAAGGTTTCGGCAGACTGATTAGAACAAAGACGGATAAGGGAGCCGTTTTAGTTTTAGACAAAAGGCTGATTAGTAAATTTTACGGTAAGTTCTTTTTGAACTCACTTCCAAAGTGCACTAGGTTTATTGACAGCTCAGATAACATTACATCAGTCTTAAAGTCTTTCCTGGGATAATGGGTTAGCTGAGTTCTATTATTGAAGTGCTGCCCTCTGGCACGTCAACTGAGCCTGAGCAGTGTACAATTCCTGGAGCTATAAGAACAACTGCAAGACTTGTAAATAGTAATGAAACCCTTAGAGCTTTTGATAACCTTTTTGTAATTTTCAATTAACCATCCTCCCGATTAGTAATCTAATCTTAATAAACTACTTGCTGTCAGATTGAGTTTTGATTGTTTGGGTGTCTTGTGAAGAATTACCTATAGATCCTTGACATTGACAGCCGTAAACAAACGCAAGCGATACTAATAATGTTAACGTAAGTAATACGGATTTATTTTTCCTAAGAATCTCAATGATTTTCATAATGTTCCTCTATTCGCGTAGTAAAACCTAAGCATATCATAGTAAATATTTAAGGGCAACAAGATTAACCCAAGCCCTATATATAGACTAAGAGTTTAGCTTCTTAGCAATTTTCCTCACAATAAGCCTTGGAGTAAAACGGTTTAAAAACGGCACAATCTGCTGCTTTATGCCAGGAATCACAATTGTTTGTCCATTTCTAAATCCATCATAGCCTGCTTTTACCACAGGCTCCATATCCATTAGACTTACCTTAAAAAGTAAAGAATCCTCAAGATCAGACTTCTCTCCAAACTCTGTTTTCACTGGCCCCGGTGCGAGACATGAAATTTTTATATCAGGGTTAGAAGTCTCCTCTGCAAGTGCCTCTGTAAATGAGAGAACAAATGCTTTAGTGGCAAAGTAAACTGCGAGATTTGGCCCGGGCTGAAATCCGGCAAGTGAGCCCACATTTAGTATTCCACCATGGCCTCGTTCGATTATTCCCGGCAAAAAAAGCCTTGTGAGATGTGTTAGAGCTACAAGGTTAACTTGAATCATATCGAGCTGAAGATCGGTGTCCAAATCCGCAATGTGACCTTTGTTTCCAAACCCGGCATTATTCACAACGACATCAATTTGAATGTTTTCTTTGTTTAGGTGGCTGAAAATTTCTTTTGGAGCGGCTTTTTTAGTAAGATCCTTCGGTAGCACATGAACCTGTATCCCATGCTCAGATTTAAGCTCCTCTGCCAGCTCATTTAACCTCTCTTCCCTTCTTGCGACGAGAACCAAATCACTGCCGTCGGCTGCAAAAAGTTTTGCCAGCCCAAGACCTATGCCTGAAGATGCCCCCGTTATTAATACCGTTTCGTTAGCCATAATTGTTTCCCCGTATATTAAGTTACTAATTGTTTTACACACAAGGCTGTGCAAAGTCAATTAACATTTAAAGCAGATCTATTTTATTCTTTTAAGATAACTTACCCCGCCCAAATTAGCCATCTGTCCTCTTATCCATGCCTCTCTTTCAAGCACGTATTCAGTGGGCTTTGCAGGAGACATAATTCTTGGATTTGGCAGCACCGCTGCTATGAGTGCAGAATCGACTAAATCAAGACTTTTAGCTGATCTGCCAAAATATCTACGGGCCGCCTCATCAACGCCGTATATGCCGTCTCCTGTTTCGATTACATTTAAATAAACCTCTAGAATTCTCTGCTTACTCCAGATTAAATCTATGAGCAGAGCAAAATAAGCCTCAGCAATTTTCCTTGTCCAAGACCGCTCTGGCCAAAGAAATACGTTCTTTGCGGTCTGCTGTGTAATTGTGCTAGCGCCTCTTAATCTTCCTCCCTCAAGCCTGTCGTCAATTGCATTTTCAATTGATCCAAAGTCAAACCCGTCATTTGCGGCAAATGTTTGATCCTCAGCTGCTATAACCGCAACTTTCATATAGTCCGAAATTTCATCATAACTCTTCCACTCATTCAATAAAAGACTGCCCTTAGTGTCGTTTTCAAAATAGCGGATTACAATCAGAGGAGTGGTCGGTGGATTCACAAATTTGTACAGAGTGACCCAGGCAAGCGATATTATCACCAGTATAAGAAGTAGTTTTAGAATAAAGATAGATAATCTTCTTAAAAACTTTGTCATCATAGTAAATATTGTTGTTTTTGCGGATATTACAATA
>JBCCIH010000110.1 GCA_039028315.1 Thermodesulfobacteriota bacterium
CCTTCAGATATTCAAGAAAGTATTAACAACACTATTACCTGGTTTAGGGATAACGGATATTTGGAAAAATAGCTAAAATTTGCAACGTTTTCCATTTCATATAAAATCTTGCTATGCCTGGCAACTCATTTGGTACAATTTTTCGCATCACAACCTGGGGCGAGTCCCACGGGCCCGCTGTCGGAGTAGTCTTGGACGGCTGCCCTTCTGGGCTTGAAATAAGTCAAGAAGAAATACAGTTTGAGCTTGATAGAAGACGTCCGGGGCAGAGCAAAATCACCACTCAGAGAAAAGAGCCTGACACTGTTGAGATACTATCAGGCGTTTTTGAGGGAAAAACGCTTGGCACACCAATATCTCTTATGGTCAGAAACCAGGACGCCATATCTAAATCATACGAAGACATAAAAGACACTTACCGCCCGGGTCATGCCGATTTTACATATGATGAGAAGTACGGCTTTAGAGACCATAGAGGCGGGGGACGATCATCAAATAGAGAAACAGTAGGAAGGGTTGCCGCAGGAGCGATAGCAAAGAAAATTTTAAACCTAAATGGAATTCACACTCATGGTTATGTATCTCAGGTTGGCAATATAACCGCAAAAAAAATAGACTTTGATCAGATTGAGAAAAACATTATAAGGTGCCCTGATGCAAAAAAAGCCAAAGAAATGATTAAGCTGATCGATCAGGTCAGAAAAGAAGGCGATTCAATCGGTGGAGTGGTTGAAGTAGTAACAACGGGTCTTCCCACTGGTTTGGGGACCCCTGTTTTTCATAAAGTAGACGCGGAGCTTGCGCAGGGCATGATGAGCCTTGGTGGCATAAGAGGGTTTGAGGTAGGGCTCGGTTTTAAAGCTGCTAAGATGAAAGGCTCTAAGGCTAATGATGTAATGCAAAAAAACAAATCCGGTGAGCTAGGGTTTAAGACCAACAATGCGGGCGGTCTATTAGGCGGCATGACAAACGGAGAAGACCTAGTTGTAAGAATTGCCATTAAGCCTACATCTTCGATTTCAAAAGTTCAGAAAACAGTAGATAAAGACGGAAACCCAAAAGAGCTTAGGGTTAAGGGCCGCCATGATCCATGTTTGTGCCCAAGAGCAGTACCTATAGCAGAGGCAATGGTAAACCTTGTGCTGGTAGATCAGCTTTTATTATCCAGAACTACTAGAATTTAAACCATATGGAACAAAGTAATTTTTCTTGTAAGATTTTTGTGGATGAAGACGAGATTTACTCAGGCAACTTTAGTGAAGTGCCACAAAAGTTCCGAAATCGAATCATAGACGATATCTCAGAATGGGCGGAATGTTTAGGGAAAAGCGGGACAAATGAACTCTTATATTCTCACTTGATTTGGTATCATGAAAAAGGACTTTACTGTGAGAGTTGTGAGGGTATGATTGAAGAAGCAAAGATTGACAACTGCACACAGTGCCAAGGCGAGCTCAAAGAGCAATTTGTATATGAGAGAAGCTCGGAGATAGATAAAATTCTAACTTGCATAGGAATGATATCACGAATAGAGGTCATTAAATAACTCTATTTTAACCACAGAGGCAAAAGATGAAATTAAATGTAGAAGGGCAAGTATTTCCAAAGGTTTGGGAACTGGCTGATAGTGTTGTTAAGCTAAGAGAAGAGAGAAGATCTGTAAATATAGGAGCTGGCACAGTGGGGTTTCCTGTTTACGAGGTAGAGCTCCCGGAGGAGACTAGAAAAGAAGGCATGTTCTTTATTACTCCCCAAGGAGTAAGGCTATACTACTACCCTGGAGATCAGTACCAAATCGGCTATCTCATATCTGAGATTGATACTGACCCTATTGCAAAAAGACATTTTGGCGGAACAAACTAACTCAGGAACACTCGATTCATTTCTACTTGCAAGAAATTTTAGGAAGGTATATTTATATCGCAGATGGAAGACCACAATCATACCCACGGACATGGCCATAACCACAGCATAAAATCGTCCAAAGAAAAAAAAGCCTTAGCCATCGTGCTCGCCTTAACTTTCATTTTTATGATAGTAGAGGCAGTCGCGGGCTTTTATACGGAGAGTCTTGCTCTTCTCTCTGACGCGGGACATATGCTAACGGACGTGTTTGCAGTGTCTCTCGCTTTTTTTGCGATATGGTTTGCAGAGCGGCCACCAACTTCTACAAAAACGTTCGGGTACTACAGAGCTGAGATACTAGCGGCATTCTTTAACAGTCTTCTTCTCTTTGGTATCTCAATTGCAATACTAATTGAGGCTTATAAGAGACTCCTTACTCCAGAAGAAGTAAAGAGTGTAGAGATGACAATTGTGGCAACAGTCGGGCTTGCAATTAACTTAATAAACGCGTTTATCCTGTATAAACACCAAAGCAGCAATCTAAACATAAAAGGCGCTTTGTACCATGTGCTAAGTGATGCGCTTGGGTCAGTTGGCGCTATAGTTGCTGGAATCGTAATGATTACTACACAGTGGTATTATGCAGACTCGATAATAAGTATCTTGGTATCGCTGTTGATAATTAGAGTCGCCTGGGGTCTGTTTAAGGATTCAAGCCACATTCTTTTAGAAGGCACACCCAAGGGAATGAACTTATCAGACGTGCAGGATTGCATATGTGCTCAAAAGGGAGTTATAAGCGTACATGATCTTCACGTTTGGACCCTAACTCAAGGTGTTGAAGCTCTAAGCGCACATGTAGTAGTAGAGAATATGGACAACTGTGAGGATATTATTAGCAGTATTAACAAAGAGCTATCCGAAAAGTTTAAGATAACCCATGTCACTCTTCAGCTGGAAAATGAAAAGCTTGAAGAGGATAACAGTGCTTGTTACGAAACAGATACTACTTCTTAAAGTTCAGTTCCTAAAATCTCAGAGGCTTTTTTAGTAGCAGCTCCAAAATTAAACTCATAACCAAGCTGATTTAATACACTCTCAATCGCGGCAATCACTGACAGGGTATCAGTCTTATCAATATCCCCAATATGAGATACTCTAAAGATCTTGCCTTTAGCCTGATCCTGCCCGCCTGCTACGGTGATCCCGAACTCATCTCTTAATCCTGCGATTACCTTTGCAGCTCCTATATCGGGTGGAGCAATGATTGTAGTAAGCGCTGTGCTAGGGGTGTCCTGAACAAATGGCTCAAGACCAATTGCCTTCATGGCCTCTCTTGTCGCTAGAGCAAGTCTGGCGTGGCGCTTGTGCATGTTCTCACGGCCCTCTTCTCTAAATCTTTTAAGTACAGCGGCAAGACCGATGATAAGTGTTACAGCCGGGGTAAAAGTGGTTGTATTTTTCTCTGCGTTTTTAAGTGCCGGTTTAAAGTCAAAATAGAATCTTGGCAGATTTGATTCCTCGTAGAACTTCCATGCCTTCTCACTCATAGCTGCAAAAGAAAGCCCAGGAGGAAGCATAAAGGCCTTCTGAGATCCTCCAACCAAAACATCGACCCCCCACTCGTCAAAAGCGATCTCAAACACGCCGACTCCTGTAATTCCGTCCACGATGTGAATTACGTCGTCTCTTTTGCTTGTAATCTCGGAGATTTCTTTAATCGGATGCTTTACACCTGTTGAAGTTTCACTTGCCTGTGTGAGGACAGCATTGATAGAAGGGTCATCCGCAAGCGCTTTTTCAATTACTGCCGGGTCAACTTCCTTACCCCACTCAACCATTATTTCTTCTACCTCAACGCCGTAACCGCGGCAAATCTTGCCCCACCTCTCTCCAAATTTCCCACTATTAATAACGAGCGCTTTTTTAGTTGTGGAAAGTGTGTTTGATATTGATGCCTCCATAGCTCCTGTGCCTGATGCGGAGAGAATAAATACTTCCTGCTTTGTGTTATAGATATATTTTAGCCCCTCTCTGACTTCAGCAAAAATCTCTTCAAACTCAGCTGTTCTGTGATGGATGATGGGCTTTGCCATCTCGATTAGCACTTCGCTTGGAACTGGCACTGGGCCTGGTGTAAATACGTATTTCTTCAATTTAGATTCTCCTTCTGTTAACTATCGTTTTTACTCTATCAACTTACCTCTATTTCACATATTTCTATAAACCCTCAAAGAGTTATGCTTTCAATCTAAAAATAATCTGTAATCTTATTTAATCAGTGAAAATTTGAGGTAGAAATCGTATATGAATCTACCCAAAACTCCGCAATATTCAACCCGGCTTGCTTTTGCTAGGCAAAAATTTATATTACTTAAATCTTTTGCCGGAGGTATGAGTTATGATAGGAGAGAACAAAGAGCAAATACAGGATTTAAAGAAAAGACTCACAATAATTGGAGACTATCTTTGACCTGCCTTCCAAAGAACAAAAACTTAAAGAGCTTGAAGAAATAACCGGAAGCCCTGAGTTCTGGGACGATGCAGATAAGGCCCAGCAGACACTTAGAGAACAGGCCCAAATAAAAAACAGCGTTGACGAGTGGCAGAGTCTTACACAGGAGCTAGACGATGTGGAGATCCTAGAAGAGCTCTCACTGGAAGAAGGAGATGAAGCCGCATCGTCAGAGGCTAGCTCAAAACTGATAGAAATTAAAAGCAAAGTTGAGAATCTTGAGTTTAAAAGAATTCTTGGCGAGCCGGAGGATTCAAATAACGCGATTGTTTCAATAAACGCAGGCGCCGGAGGCACGGAGGCGCAGGACTGGGCCGACATGCTATTAAGAATGTATCTTAGATATGCCGAGCGTAGCGGCTTTAAAACAGAGATGGTCGAGTATCAGGAAGGCGATGAGGCAGGGCTCAAAAGTGCTACTTTTCTAGTTAACGGTGACTACGCATTTGGATATCTAAAGGCCGAAAGCGGTGTACACCGACTAGTAAGAATATCCCCATTTGACTCAAACAAGAGAAGGCACACTTCTTTTGCGTCAGTTTTTGTTTCCCCTGAGATTGATGACAGCATTGAAGTAGATATTGACGAAAAGGACTTAAGGGTCGACACCTACCGCGCAAGCGGAGCAGGCGGTCAACATGTAAACAAAACAGACTCCGCAATACGTATTACACACGGACCTACGGGAATAGTAGTCAGCTGCCAGAATGAGCGCTCACAGCGTCAGAACAGAGAAACAGCTATGAAAATTTTAAGAGCAAGACTCTATGAATTAGAACGAGAAAAGCAAAAAGAGAAATTAAACGAACTTAACTCAGAGAAAAAAGAGATTGGCTGGGGCAGTCAAATAAGATCATATGTACTGCATCCCTATAGAATGATAAAGGACCACAGAACAGAGTTTGAGACAGGAAATGTGGACCCTGTTTTAGACGGCGATTTAAATGAATTTATTAAGAGTTACCTTGTATATTCAAGCAATTAGAATTGGGCGCGGTTCTTTGCATACGGGCGCTTGGTGGTATATTACATCTTATAGAGTAGGCCCAGAGGAAAAAGACGTTGAAGATAGGAATAGTTGCAAAACCCCATATTCAAGAACCCCTTGAGATCACTACAAAACTAACCAAGTGGCTTGGCGAGAGGAATGTGTCTGTGTATGTGGAGAAAGATCTTGGGGACAAGATCAATCACGAAAATTCTGTAGACAGAGCTGATATCCCTGCGATCGTAGATGTAATTTTAGTCTTTGGCGGCGACGGCACATTTTTGGGCATGGCCAGGCTTGCCTGCAAGCACGGGACCCCTATTTTGGGGATCAACCTTGGCGGGCTTGGATTTCTGACAGAAGTTACTGTTAACGAGCTATATCCTATGATGGAGAAGATTATTGCCGGCGATTATGAAGTTGAAGAGCGGCAAATGCTCCTAACAACAATACACAGAGAAAAAGACACTATTGGAACTTATGAAGTACTAAATGATGTGGTTATCAACAAGGGAGCAGTTGCAAGGATCATTGATCTTGCCATATATATAGAAGACTCACACGTTACAACATACAGAGCAGACGGCATAATACTTTCTACCCCAACAGGCTCTACCGCGTATTCTCTTTCGGCTGGCGGTCCTATTGTTCATCCAAGAATTCCTGTAACAATCATCACACCTATTTGTCCTCATACTCTCACGAACAGGCCACTTGTAGTCTCAAGTGATATGAAGGTTGAAATTAAAGTAACTACTCAAGAACCTGACACATACCTCACGCTCGATGGTCAGATAGGGATCAGATTAAACACTGCAGATATCATAGAAGTTGTTAGAACGGATACGAGCGTAAAACTGATTAAATCACCGTTTAGGGATTTCTTTACGATTCTAAAGACAAAACTTATGTGGGGTGAGCGCTATGGCAAGATCGACGGATGAGCAGTTCCTTCACGACTGGGTCATTAGAAAAGTTCATGAGAAATATTCAAGAGATTACAGCAAAGTGCATATAAACCCGGGTGACGAGAAGAACTTTGAGTATAACGGCGAATATCCCGACATTGTTTTTGAGAACTACGAGCAGATTGTGATGATTGCTGAGGTTGAAACAAATGAGACAATCAATGAGCAAAGGGCTGAGAAGTGGAAAAAGCTCTCTGAATTAGGCGCAAAACTCACCCTGGTTGTGCCTAAAAATATGCAGAACCCGGCGCGCGATATATGCTGGAAAGCGGGTCTTGTAGCTAAGGTAAATATTGGCTCTTTTGATGTAAATTTAAGTTTATAGTATCAATTTCTTGCAGTTTCTGAGAAATCTTTTACCTTTATTATCACTTGAGAAGAGATTTTTATTATAAAGCACAGAGTTGGACGGCAAGTTTTCAATTGCTTACTTAATTAAGACCCCGATATCTTGCTTATATTGCTAATGTTTGATAGGCTTTTCTCGACTTCACGGAGGTATTGTTCATGTCCATTTTAGAGAATTTAGATCCTGAAATAGCTGGAATTATCAGATCTGAGACTGAGCGTCAGGAATATAAGCTCGAGCTCATAGCTTCTGAAAATTACGTAAGCGAGGCAGTGCTTGAAGCAGCGGGCTCAGTGCTTACTAACAAATATGCTGAAGGTCTGCCAGGGAAAAGATACTACGGCGGCTGTGAGTATGTAGATATTGCTGAAGATATAGCCAGAGACAGAGCCAAAGAGCTATTTGGATGTGACGCAGTGAATGTTCAGCCGCACTCAGGCTCACAGGCTAATATGGCAGTTTATTTTGCCGCAATCCAGCCAGGGGACACAGTTTTAGGTATGAACCTTGCCCACGGCGGTCACCTTACGCACGGAAGCTCGGTTAATTTCTCAGGAAGGCTATTTAACATTGTGCCTTATGGCGTTACTGAAGATACGAATTTAATTGACTATGACGAAGTAAGAAAACTTGCGCTTGAGCACAACCCAAAATTGATTGTTGTTGGATGGAGCGCATATCCAAGAGATATAGATTTTTCTAAATTTAAAGAGATAGCAGATGAAGTCGGTGCGCTTCTAATGGCAGACATCGCTCACCCTGCAGGGCTTGTGGTGGCAGGGCTTTATTCAGACCCCATTCCTCACTGCGATTATGTGACCACTACTACTCATAAGACCTTAAGAGGACCAAGGGGTGGCATGATAATGATGAAAGAAGAGCATGCTAAGAAAGTAAACAGCAGAGTATTCCCCGGCTCACAGGGAGGCCCGCTAATGCACACAATCGCAGCCAAAGCTGTCGCATTTAAAGAAGCGCTCAGCCCTGAATTTAAGGAGTATCAGGAGCAGATAGTTAAAAACGCAAAACACCTTGGAGAGTGCATGCTGGAGCACGGCTTTAACCTAGTCTCAGGCGGCACAGACAATCACCTTGTGCTTGTGGATCTAAGAGAAGCTGATCTGACGGGAAAACTAGCAGAAGACACACTTGAGAAAGCAGGAATTACAGTAAATAAAAATGCAATACCTTTCGACCCTCACCCACCTATGGTAACAAGCGGAATTAGAATCGGAACCCCTGCGATCACCACAAGGGGAATGAAAGAGGAAGAGATGGAAGTTATCGCAGGGTTTATTAAAGAGGCCCTTGATAACACAGAAAACGATATTGTACTTCAAAGAATAAAAGATGACGTTAGGGAGCTATGCAGTAAGTTTCCAATGTATAGCCACAGGCTCGTATAGATGAAATGCCCATTTTGCGCTAGCTTAGAAAGTAAGGTCATAGACTCTCGCCTGGGAAAGGAAGAGAC
>JBCCIH010000111.1 GCA_039028315.1 Thermodesulfobacteriota bacterium
GAGTTATATATGGCAAATGGAACCGGCTCATTAATATGAGTTCTAATATCTATAGGGGTTGGGTGATCTGACATAACTAGAATTTTATAATCTCCAAACTTCTTTATGCCATCCAGTACTCTGCCCACGACCCTGCCGTCAAAATCTTCAACTGCCTGAATTTTAAGCTTTGCATCACCCATATGACCGGTCTCATCGGTGGATTCGATATGAATCATTGTCAAATCCAGTTCGTTGAGAGATTCTAGTGCATAATCAACTTTGCCTTCGTAGTTTGTGTCCAGATATCCAGTCGCGCCCGGCACATCTATGACTTCAAGCTCTGCGTATTTTCCTATTCCTTTAACCAGATCAACAGCAGATATAACTGAGCCAGTAAGACCATAGAGCTCTTTGAATGTAGGCATTGTTGGAGCAACTCCCTCTCCCCAAAGCCATATACTAGTCGCTGGGTTCTTGCCTTCTTGGATTCTTTTTTTATTAACTGGATGTTCTTTTAAGATTTCTCTGGATTGTTCAATCAGCTCATTTAGTTTCTCAGAGCCTCCTCCGCTAGGTACATGAGAAGCTATTTCTTTTCCTGAAATATCGTGCGGGGGTGTAGTTACAATTTCCTTATTTCCCCCCGTCCATACCAGTAAGTGTCTGTAGCTTACACCCGGGTGTAGCTTAAAATTGTCTTCCTCAAGCTCTTCTTTAAGAGACATTACTAGCTCTTTTGCCTCTTCATTGGAAATGTGACCTGCGCTATAATCCTCCATTATTGTGCTGCCGTGCTGCTCAGCTAATGTCACCAGGTTACATCTAAGCGTTACATCTGTTGGACCTAGTGAAACTCCCATGCTAGCAGCCTCAAGAGGAGAGCGTCCCGTATAATAAATCATAGGGTCATAACCGAGCACCGTAAGGTTTCCTACGTCACTACCCGGTGGTAGGGGGTCTGGTATGGTTTTTACCATTCCAAACTTTGTGGCACATTTGGCAATCTTATCTAAATTAGGTGTGTTTGCTACCTCTAGTGGGGTTTTTCCGTCCAGCTCTGGCAGCAAATGGTCCGGCATTCCATCGCCCTGCAGTATTACATACTTCATAGAGCAAGATGTTAAATGCTTTTAAGGATTTATCAAGGTGTTTATTTTATATAACGCTCAAATTTTGAGCTTGATCAGCTTCAATTTGAGATGAATTATCTGCATTTAGTTTGATCGCCTGCTTTTCGGCATGATATGAGCTTCTCACAAGCGGGCCTGCCTCAATATGGGGTATTCCAATAATGTTTTCACCGTATGCTTTTAGTGAATCAAACTCCATCGGGTGATAGAACTTTGATACCGGTAGGTGGTCGATTGTTGGCTGCAGATACTGGCCAATAGTTACTATATCGCAGCCTACTTCTTTTAGATCCCTAAGTGTTTGAATGATTTCATCCATTTCTTCACTTAGTCCAACCATAATGCCTGATTTAGTAAGCATAGACTCATGACCGTGCGCTTTACTGTCAGAAAGTAATTTTAAAGACCAAGCGTAATTTGCCTGCGGTCTTACTGAGCGTTTTCTTCCGCTTTGTGTTGTTTGCTGAAGCCTATAGAGCCTTGGTACAGTTTCAATGTTGTGGTTTAAAATCTCAGGACGCGCATCTAATATTAATTTAAGCGCATCTGAGTCTCCTTTGAAATCTGGAATTAGAACTTCGACATTTACATCGGGATTATATTCTCTGACTGTTGTTATAGTTTGAGCGAAAATCTTTGCGCTGTCATAGTTTTTATCATCTCTGTTCACAGATGTAATTACAACGTGACTTATATTTGCATTGTTTTGGGTCAGGCTTTTTACAGCTTGCGCCACGCGCTTAGGCTCTTCCCAGTCTAGCTCGGGGCCCTTACCTGTTTTCACATGGCAAAAACCGCAGCTTCTTGTACATGTATCGCCCAAGATCATAAAAGTGAGCGTTCCCGCGCTCCAGCACTCTCCGATATTAGGACAACGAGCTTCCTGACAAACTGTGTGCAGGTTCAGCTCTTTAGTCAAATTTTTAAGGCGGACATAATTGTCACCTGCTGGCAACTTTGCTTTTATCCAGCCTGGTTTTCTTATGTTTGGTTTAGCTGCATTACTCATATCACTTAGTATAACTTAGTTCTTTATTATGAAGGAGATGAAAATGGGTTTGACCCGCCCTCATCGCTTCCGCTCTCGGGCGCAGGAGCCGGCTGAGCTGCTGGCGTGTTCCTACTCTCTGATAGCTCAGCAACTTGGGCTTCAAGCTCTTTTATTCTTCTGCTCTTTTGTCTTGAGTCAGATCCCGCGGATATAAACTGAAGTGCTCCAAAAATGATTGATACCACTACACCTAAGACAAACGCTGAAAGGATGAGCACCACATTTTGAGTGATATAAGGACCAACCATGTATTGGTTTAGATCCATCTGTAACTCAAATTTGTGAGTGAACACATCAAGATTTTGAGTATATATAATGGCGAAAAAAATAATTATTAAAACTATGATTAGTAATCTTATAAATCTCATAACTCACCTCTCAGTTAGTTTATATTTCTTGTATTAATGTTTCGTATGT
This sequence comes from Thermodesulfobacteriota bacterium, assembly GCA_039028315.1. Classification (NCBI taxonomy): domain Bacteria; kingdom Pseudomonadati; phylum Thermodesulfobacteriota; species Thermodesulfobacteriota bacterium. Next base: position 2,581 of record JBCCIH010000111.1, read on the forward strand.
ATCTTCTAGATACTCCGGCATAACTTTAACATCTGCAATCAAAGGCATAAAGTTTGTATCACCGCTCCATCTGGGAACGATATGGAAATGAAGGTGATCATCAATCCCAGCGCCGCCTGCAGTACCAAGGTTCATGCCTACGTTAAAACCGTCTGGTTTCATAACATTTAAGATCTCAATACATTTTGTTGTCAGATTCATAAGCTCAAGCCTTTCGTTTTCATTCAGCTCAGACATATTGTTCGTATGTCTGTAAGGGACTGCCATCAGGTGCCCATTTGAATATGGATAGCGGTTCATGATTATAAAACTACTCTCACCTTTATATAAAATGAGGTTTTCTTTATCTTTTCCTTCCTTTGGCTTGTTACAAAAAATGCATCCCTCATTTTTTTCCCCGGTTATATATTCAATTCTCCAAGGAGCCCAAAGCGTCTTCATATTCAGTTAATTATATCGACAAGATAGAAAAGTCCAAAACGGCCCCTTGTGGGAACACCTGATAATATTGTCGTATCAATTTTAGAGTTTAAAAAATCTTGAAAGCTAAATTTTTTCTTTGGAAAATTTTCTATTGTTGGTTTACCGTCAATGCCTCCAAGATCAGCTGCTTTGCTTACCGCATCGTTTATGGTTCCTAGCTCGTCTATGAGCTTAAGATCAAGCGCCTGCTCGCCAGTGAATATTTTCCCGTCAGCAACTTTGTCAATTTCTTTACTGTCAAGACCTCTTGATTCTGCAACTGCAGATTTAAACTGTGAATAAACATTATCAATTAGTTCTTGAAGATACTCTCTGTCTTGCGGAGTCATTTGTCTAAATGATGATCCCACATCTTTATACTTGCCGCTTTTAATGACTTCAACGTCTACCTTCGCCCATTCAAGAAGTTTTTCGTAGCTTGCAAATTGTGCGATTACGCCAATACTTCCAGTGATCGCCCCGGGGTTTGCATATATTGTTTCGGCTGCACAGGCTATATAGTATCCGCCGGACGCACCAACATCTCCAATGCTGGCAACTATCGGCTTTGTTTCTCTAAGTTCTTTTAGTTCGCTATAAATTTCCTGTGAAGGACCTACAGACCCACCAGGAGAGTCTATTCTCACAACAATAGCTTTTATTTTATTATCTTTGGAGATGGTTTCTATGCTGTCTAGGTATGTTTGAGAGTCTAAGATAACATCGTGGACTCTTAGTACAGCAACTTTATCACCAGATGTGAAACTGCCTTTACCGGAAAAGAGCAATGCAGTACCAATTCCAGCAACAAATATAAATCCTATTAGAAAAAGTATGACTATTGTAAGGAACAAGCCCCTCACGTTTAGACTACCTCGTCTTTATTGATTGAATTTAACTTCTCGCTAAGAAGATCACCAAGAGTTGCGCTTGGTTCTGCTTGTGATGAATTGAAATCAGACACTCTTTCTTTCTCCTGCTGTTGGGTGTAGCGTCTAACACTTAAGTTGATCTGTCTGTTTCTTCTATCAAACCCAGTTACCTGGGCAGTTATTTCATCTCCAACACTTAGTTTTTTAATAGCGTCGTCGTCTCTTTCTTCACTTAGCTCATTAGCCCTAATATAACCCTCAGTATTTTCATCAATCTCAACTACTACGCCGCGGTCTCTGATCTCCTTCACTTTACCAGTAACTCCAGACTTACCCTGTTTGTACTTTTGCTGCGCATCCTCCCAAGGATCTCCTGAGAGCTGTTTAACCCCTAAACCTACTCTCTCATTTTTCTCATCAACATTAAGTACAACAACCTCTATATCATCGCCTTTCTTGTATTCCTCTTCAGGGTTAACTCTTCCTGCCCATGAGATGTTGTCTGGTCTTACAAGCCCGACAATGTTCTCGGCAACTTCTACAAAAATACCTCTGTCAGTAACGTTACGGATTTTCCCTTTCAGAACGGTCTTTGGTGGATTTTCATTTTGAAAAGTCTGCCATGGACTAGGCTCGATCTTTTTTAAACTAAGAGATATTCTTCTATTTTCAGGGTTTACATCAATTACGATAGCATCAACCATGCTTCCTGCTTCAACTATTTCCTTTGGATGCCTGAATCTTTTTGTCCAAGTGATCTCAGAGACATGAACAAGTCCTTCTATGCCTGGCTCTAGTTCTACAAAAACTCCAAAATCCATAAGTGATGCCACTTTACCTTTAATCTGAGATCCGGGTTTATATTTCTCACTAACAGAATCCCAAGGATCTGGTGTTGAGGCCTTTAGACTGAGTGTGACTTTTTCCTCGCCCTGAATGTTTAGGATTTTAGTAGTAATATCTTGGCCTTGGGTAAGCACATCACTCGGGTGGTTTATTCTTCCCCACGAAATCTCTCCAATAGGAATAAATCCTTCAAGACCGCCGAGGTCTACAAAAGCGCCTTGGTTGATCATGTTTACGACCTTACCCTGAACCTCAATGCCTTCTTGTAGTTTTGAGAGAGTCTCTTTTTTCATGCTCTCTCTTTGTTCTTCCAAATAAACTCTTCTTGATACGACAATGTCTCTGTTAGTAAACTTGATAATACGAACTTCAATATCTTGACCAACAAATTTGTCTAAATCGCCCTGTGGTCTAATATCGAGCTGAGATGCGGGAAGAAAAGCTCTAATTTCTGTAGTCTCTCCAATATCTGTTATAAAACCGCCTTTAACTTTTTGTTTTATTATAGCTTTTATGAGCTCTCCGCTATCGAATTTATCCTGAATTACTTTGTTTTCTTTAATTAGTCCAGCTTTTCTCTTGGAAAGACGAGGAAGTCCATGGTCATAGCGCTCAAGCATTACCTCAACTTCATCGCCAACTTCAACCTCTAATTCACCGCTTTTTCCGAAAAATTCTTGAGTTGGAGCAACTCCCTCCGATTTAGAACCGAAGTCAATAAACACATCATCCTTATCCACCCTTACCACTACACCAGTGAATAATTTCCCCTGATCGGGGGCATTCATACTTTCATCTACTAGTTCTGCAAAGTTTTTCTCTTCTACCATAGCCCTGCCTTCTATTAATTAGATCTAATCAAATTTACCGGTCGATTTTCATTGTTAGAATTAGAATTAGGTAGTGTAGGAGTAGTTAATCACCTTTAACATCCGTAATAATTCTGTTAATAACTTCGTCGGTATTAAGATTCGTAGTATCTATTATTACTGCATTCGTAGCCGGATGCAAGGGAGATTCTGAGCGCTCCATGTCCTGTTTATCCCTTAATTCTATATCTTTTATTAACTTATTTATGTCTATTTTAATGTTGTTTTCTAACAGTTGTTTCTCTCTTCTAATTGCTCTTTGTTCTAGAGTCGCGTCTAAATAAAATTTATAATCAGCCTGAGGGAAAACATATGTTCCCATGTCTCTTCCCTCTACCACTAAGCTGCCGTTTACACCTATCTGCCTTTGCAGCTCCACAAGTTTTTGCCTGACCAGGCTTTTTGTTGCCACATCTGATGAGATTTTTGAAATCTCTGGGCTTCTTATCTCTTTTGTTACATCCTCACCGTTAAGCCTAGCTATTAGCAAATTATTATCTCTGACAAAATCAATTTTTGTACCGTTCAGTAGGTCTGAAAGTTCTTTTTCGCTATTAATATTTACGGGCCTCCTCTTAACCTGAAGTGCAACTGTTCTGTACATCGCTCCTGTGTCCAGATACAAAAGATCTAGATCGTTTGCCACAGATTTGGCAACTGTGCTCTTGCCGACTCCTGAGGGGCCGTCGATAGTTATTATGAGACCTTTTTTCATTATGATTTTTTGTGATATTTAATACTAGGATAATTCATTTAACGCCTAAGTTCATCAATAACATCAAAAAAACCAGGATAAGAAACAGAAACACAGTCCGCATCATCAATTTGAGTCTCGCCCTTAGCCCTTGTTGCCGCAATGGCTATTGACATAGCTATTCTATGATCCCCCCAGCTTCTGCATGTAGCCCCTGTTAAAGAGTCAGTTCCTTTAATTGACATGCCATCATCATATTCCTCTACCTCTACCCCCAGCTTGCCTAGCTCAGATGCCATTGCATGGATTCTGTCAGTTTCCTTAACTCTAAGCTCTGCGGCGTCATTAATTACCGTCTCTCCTTGTGCAAAAGCTGCAGCAACTGAGATAAGCGGCAGTTCATCAATTGCTTTGGGGATAAGATCTCCTCCAATTCTCGTTCCATGAAGCTCACTTGATCGAGCAACTATATCCCCAACCGGCTCTCCATTTAGATCTCTTTCATTTTCAATACTTACATTGCCGCCCATGGCTTTTAGAATTTCCACAATTCCCGTGCGAAGAGGATTTATGCCTACGTTTTTAATTAGAATATCTGAGCCCGGGGTGATTAATGCCGCAACCATAAAAAATGCTGCAGAAGAAATATCAGAAGGCACAATTATTTCTGCAGAACTTATGTTACTAATTCTACTGATTTTTATTGTGTTGCCGGATTTTTCTATCGGTACTCCTAGATAACTCAGCATACGCTCAGTATGATCTCTTGATGCCTCTGGCTCTATTACCTCTGTCTCGCCATCAGCATACATTCCGGCAAGAAGGATTGCCGACTTCACCTGAGCGCTAGCCACAGGCAGCTCATAGCTAATCCCGGTCAGTTTTGTACCAGTAATTGTAAGAGGTAATTTATTTCCGTCCTCATTTCCTGTGATCCGAGCACCCATTTTCGTAAGTGGATCCACCACTCTTTTCATCGGCCGTTTTTGAAGATACTGATCCCCTGTGAGTGTTGATGTAAAATTTTGTCCACTTAATAAGCCTGTTAGCAATCTTGTGGTCGTGCCTGAGTTGCCGCAGTCAATTATTTCTTTGGGTTCAGAGAGTCCATGGGCTCCCCTACCATCTATCTGAACATCAGTTCCATTAATATTGATTGAAATCCCAAGCGCCCTCATTGCATTAGCGGTAGACAGCGTGTCGTCTGAGATTAAAAAATCTTTTACCACAGATATTCCATCACCCAATGACCCAAGCATTAAGGATCTGTGTGAAATAGATTTATCTCCAGGTGGAGTAATCTCTCCTTTAAATGGGGAGCGGCTGCCAGTTATTATTTTACTAGTCATATCGATAGAATTTGATAATATATTTGAAAGTATTTTGCCTGATAATCATCGTACTTAAAATTTTATTGTATATATTGAGAACATGACGACTATGAAAATTCCATATATATCAACAATTTTTTTGCTCATATTCTTATTCACGCCTCTTAGTAGCACAACTGCTGAGCTATGTTCTCAGTGGAGCAAACCTAAAAAAGTAGGGGTAATTGATCACAATCTTATTGATGAGGCAAGCGGAATCGAAGCTTCAAGGAGATTTCCTGATAGGCTTTATCATATTAACGATTCCGGTGGCGGTCAGTACTTCTACATAACAGACCAAAAGGGAGACAATACGCAAAAAATAAAAATTAACGGAACTGGTGTTAAACGTTCTGACTTTGAAGATATAAGCGTAGGCAAGTGTTTTGATAAAACGTGCATCTTTATCGGTGACATCGGTGACAACAAGGC